>CAZJOG010000343.1:0-1501 GCA_964547565.1 uncultured Desulfovibrionaceae bacterium | reverse complement strand
ACCAAAAAGCTCTCCCGCCTCCCCCACACCCCCTCCCCCCTCCCAAACCAAACTTATTATTTTTGTTGCGCAGGAATTTAGGGGGGATACCGAAAAGATACCGAGATACACCAGCTGAAGAAGTATCAGGAAAAAGGAGAGATATATGGCCCTTACAGCCTTACAAAAAAAAGCGCGTGAAGTTTTGCACCATCTGGAAGCGCGCTACCCCCAGCCCCAGGGCCTTTTACAGCATAAAAATCCCTGGGAACTGGTTGTCGCAACAGTTTTAGCCGCCCAATGCACAGACGCACGGGTCAATATGATCACCCCTGCCCTTTTTAAACGCTGGCCCGGCCCGGCAGAAATGGCATTGGCAGATATAGCGGATATTGAATTAATGATAAAAAGCACAGGCTTTTACCATAATAAAGCAAAAAATCTGAAAGCAGCCGCAAAACTGGTGATGGAAGACTACGGGGGAGAAGTGCCCCAGACTCTGGAAGATTTAATGCGCCTGCCGGGTGTTGCCCGCAAAACCGCCAATGTTGTTATGTGGGGCGCCTTTGGCCAAAATGTGGGCCTGGCTGTTGATACCCACGTGGGCCGTATATGCCGCCGCCTTGGCCTGACCAAAGAAGAAGACCCCAACAAGGTGGAACAGGATTTAATAAAAGTTTTTCCGCAGGAAAGCTGGGGGGATGTTAACCACCGTATGGTCTGGTTTGGGCGCGACGTCTGCATAGCCAGAAAGCCCAAATGCGATATATGCGAAATGAAAAATTTGTGCGAATTTCTGCAACAAGAAAGTCAGGGGGAAAAATAAACGCTAAAAAGGTAGCCGTAGAAGAACCTGAGGCTGGATTCAGGGGAAAAATAAACGCAAGGTTTGTATAAACCCTGCGTTTTTGCATTATAATTTCCCAAAAGCGCTGGGACTGAACCAGCCATCTTTGCCTTTATTTGCCGGGTTGTCGGGGTCTGTCCACATAGCCAAAAGTTTCCCCATATCAGAAGCAAGGGTGCTTACCACCACGGTAACAGGGTCAAAAGGCATACGGGTTTTTACTTCCAGCACCAAAAAGTCCCGGGTTGTTTCATAGGGCAAACGGCCAGCATGCGCCATAGACCAGATAAGGTTGCCAGTGACAACATCATACACTTCCAGTTGCAGGGAAACACGGGTATCCCCTACAGTGCCGCCGTCCATAAAATAGGTGATATACCCACCCACAAGAAATTGCGCGCCTTTGCTGCGGGCATAATACAGGGCTGTTTCCACTGTATAGGGGGGGCGAATATCTGGCATTTCCAGCACAGAAAAAGCGCCACTGGCTAAAAGCTGCTGCCATATAATGCGGGAAACACCAAGGGAAACCTGGGTGGCATCATTCATAGACTGGGTAAGCCCCAAAGGCATAAGCAGGGCTGTAGGGGGCGCTTGCAGGTTAACATTGGGGTGGATACTTACCGTTATATCCCCACGCTGGACTTTATTATTCACAAAAACAGTGGCGTCACC
>CAZJOG010000342.1:0-1517 GCA_964547565.1 uncultured Desulfovibrionaceae bacterium | reverse complement strand
CACCAATGCCCAGCCAGTCGCACACTGTGGGGGCCACGTCTACAGACTGCACAAAGGCTTTAATACGCTGGCCCGCTTTAACACCGGGTGCGCGCAGAAGCATGGGGGCGTGCACCAGTTCTTCATACGGCCAGGGGCGCACTTTACGCATAAGGCCGTGACCGTGTTCGGCATTACCAAGGGGTTCGCCGTGGTCAGAAACCATCATCAGCAGGGTATTTTCTTCAAGGCCAAGGGCGCGCACGGTGTCCAGAAGCACACCCAGGTATTTGTCGCACATGGTGACTTTTTCTGCATACAGCATACGGATATGGTTGAGTTCTGCTTCTGTATACACACCTTTTACAAGGCCCATAACAGGCAGGAACTGGTCTTTGCCTTTGTAGTCCGGGTTATAGGGGCAAGGCAGATTGGGGTCGTACACAGAGGGGGAGTCCCAGGGTTCGTGCGGGTCAAAGCTGTCTATCCACAGGTAAAACTGCTTGTTGCGGTCTACCTGTTTGAGGTATTCGCAGGCTTTACGCACGGTAACAGCCACGTGCTGGTCTTCATCACTTTTCCAATACTGGGTTTTTTTCAGATAACATTCTGTTTCGTGCAGAAGTTCTTTCATCACAAGTTCGCCTGTGGCGGCGTCTGCGTCACGGATAACGTGTTCTTCGTGGAAGTCTTCCGGTTTGAGGTGATACAGGGTGTCCGTGGAAAAATAATCGTGATCCGCTTCATGACCGTGGCTAAACCACACTTTATCAAAACCGCGGGTATAGCCGAATTTGGAAAGCCGATACATGGGGCAGTCAAAAATAAGGGCTGTGTCAATAGGACGACCCCAGCAGAGGTCGGCTATGGTGGTGTCGTTCATGGTAAGGGCTACCCAGCCGGCAACAGGCAGGGTGTAACGGCCTGTGTGCATGGCACGGCGGCAGGGCACTGTGGGCAAGCCTTCGATATAACAATTTTCAAACAAAACGCCTTCACGGGCCAAACGATCCATATTGGGGGTTTTAATCCAAGTATTCCCGTAGCACCCAAGGTAGTTGTGCTGGAGGGAGTCAAACATAATCACAATGGCGTTTTTCATACATAATCCTTATATTGTAGAGGGTGTGTTTATACACCCCGCGTTTTTGCTGCCAAAAAACACGGGGGGCATAAACTAGAAGACTTTAAGGTCACTCATAAACAGGCGCAGGGTGCGGAGCATGTTTTCCGCAACATCCGGGTGTTTGGAGATAACATTATTAAGCTGGAAGGGGTCTTTTTTACGGTCGTACAGTTCATCGCCTGACGGGACTTCCACTTTGGAGCCGGGGGTGCATGTCCACTGCACTTCATCGTCCAGAGAACGCTGTTTGCGGTATTCTGCCAGAGAATCCTGCATAGAACCCTGGTTCAGTATTTGTTCTGTTGCGGAAGAGCCTTCCGCGACATACATTTTGCTAACTGCATCCGCGAAGGAGGAATTTTCCAGCTTATCCAGCCAGTGGATAAAGCTCCAGTCTTCCGTGATAATAGAC
>CAZJOG010000341.1:0-1518 GCA_964547565.1 uncultured Desulfovibrionaceae bacterium | reverse complement strand
TATGAGTATGGCACAACTTTTAGGGGTATGGAACAGTATGCCGCGTACAGAAGCGGCAGCCCTCAGCACGGAAAATTTGAGCGGGGCAGCCCGTAGCTTTGCGGCTATGGATAAAAAAGTGGAACAACACACAAATGGTACGCAAACCACTACCCAAAAAACAGGGGGAAGCTTTTTAGGGGATATGCTCCCGATAGTGGGTGGTGTTGTGGGCGCCTTTTTGCCGGGTGTAGGTGGGCCATTAGCCTCCACTATTGGGAGTGGGCTTGGTGGCGCATTAGGTAGTGCACTCGGCGGTCAAAACGCCGCTGGGATTGCTGGCATGACTTCAGGGCTTATCGGAGAAATGGGCGGAATGATGGGGTCTACCCCGTATTCATGGAGTGGCAAAGACAAAAATTCTTCTTCCACAACACCCACGGCGGCAAATATTATCAACAATAATACGCCAAACGTAGGTTCATCTTTAGCGTTAAATAGTTCTGTGGCGAACTCCCTTGGTGCAGTAAAAAGATTGGGGATGATCAGATGAGTGGATATGGTTTGCGCAGTTTTGGCAATGAGTTTATGGGCGGTATGCAGGCAGGGCAGGCCATGGGCGCAAGCCTTGCAGAAATGGATATGAATGGCCGTGTGGGTAAAATGGCCTCGCAGGTTCAACAGGCAGGCGGGGATATAAGTGTGCTTGATCCGGGTAGCATAACTTCCCCGCGGGATATGCAGGCTCTTGGGAAATTTCAGGAGCAATATCTTCAAACAAAGGAAGGGCAGAGCAAAGTTTTTGAAGCCCATAACCGCCTGGCAGAACAACAGTATTATTCCTTGGCAAGTGGGCTGGACTATCTGGATACAGTGAAAGACAACCCTGCTCTCTGGGGTGCAGGTGTGGAAGAAATAAGCCGGAAACTTAGTTTGCCCTATAATTTGAAATTCGACAAAGAGCGTGGTGACTTCGAGGTTCTTTATCAGGGCAGAGATGGAGAAGCCGCCAATGGTCAACGCATGAGCCGTGAAGATGTGATGGCTCTTGCTGGTGAGTGGCGCAATGCTCCAGCCTTTACCAAGGTATTGGCGCAACACTCAATGGCGATTATGCAGGGGAATATGGCGTATAAGCAAGATATGTCTACTTGGATCCGTGGCACGGAAAAAGGCGGACGCGAAGTAACCCTGATACCACAAAAACAGCCTGGTGCAAATGGCGGCATTGAAGTTGGCTTTCTTGCTATGCGAGAGGGGCAACCCGTGGAATTTATTTCTGCTACGCAGCTTGGGGAAATGGGCATAAGCACAAAAACTGTGGAACAAGCTCTTAGGGAGCAAGGCTTAAGACAAGCACTTCGTGGGCAAGGTGGGGGAAGCGACCGGATAAGCCCCAAAAACCAGCCTTTCCATATTGCCGCTCTACAAATGGGTTATATGTGGGATAAAGACCAGCAAATGTATTTCAAGACTACACAAGATTTTGATGGCAAACCAGTTCCTGACTATAACAACGCCATGTCTCACGATATGATG
>CAZJOG010000340.1:0-1526 GCA_964547565.1 uncultured Desulfovibrionaceae bacterium | reverse complement strand
GATGCAGGCCAGAACACAAGCAAAAGGAAAACGGCAATATGCACGAAAATGGAAAGAAAAAAACTGCCCGCTTGCATGGCTTCAGCGTATCTCTTCCGGCGTTGCAACAACGCCAAGTTTTTCTATGCCTGCCGCCTTAATACGCCCCATGGCGTCCACCACGGTGCCATAAGGGACAGACTTATCTGCCTGTAAATACAGGGCGCGGCCTTTTTCTTTGACCAGAAGTTCCAGACGGGTCTGCAACTCTTCCATAGTTACCTGGTAGTTATCCAAAAACATAGTACCGTCTGCTTTAACGGTAAGCATAAGAAAATCCACATCTGTTGGGAGAATTTCCACCTTTGTTGTCTGGGGTAAATCCACCTCCAGACCTTCATTCATCATAGGGGCTGTTACCATAAAAATAATAAGCAGCACCAGCATCACGTCCACAAAGGGGGTGACGTTTATTTCTGATACAAGGCCTCCGCGTTTACCTACAGAAGCGCCCATTCTGATCTCCTGGGAAAAATTGTCTCTGCCCGCGCGGCTTTAAAGGCGCACGGCAGCCTTTTGTGTGGTGTATAAACCGTTAATACCCGGCGCGTTGTGTAACATGGGTTTCCCGCTGGACACGGTTCAAAAACACCCCGGCAAAGTTGATAAGAAATGTTTCTGTAAGGGAAATTTTCCCCATAAGGTAGTTATAGCCTATTGTGGCGGGAATAGCTACCCCAAGGCCAAGGGCCGTGGCAATAAGAGCTTCTGAAATACCAGGGGCCACTGTTGCCAGAGAAGCGCTTTTCATAAGCCCTATAGCATGGAAAGAATTCATAATACCCACAACAGTACCTAAAAGACCAATAAATGGCGCGGTATTGGCAGCTGTTGCCAAAAAGGAAAGGGAAGAATTCATGTGCGCAAGCTCAAGGTTTACCCCCTGATGCAGGGCACGGCGCACATTGTCCACCACCACTTCTTCCGGCGCACCGGCTTCTTTTGAGCGGTTAAATTCCAGCACACCCTGCTGGGCTACACCATACAGGGGAGAAGTGGGGTCGCCCCCAAGGCTTTGCACGGCTTCCCGCAGGTCTTTGGCATTTTGAAAACGCTCCAGCCCTTCCGCCACTTTTTGCTGGGCCACGCGCAGGGCCCACCATTTTTGAAAAATAATGGCCAGACTGGCAATAGAAAAGCACAGCAATATGCCCATAATAAGCTGTACAAGAAACGGCGCGTTTAAGACAAGAGAAAGATAACTATATTCCATACACGAAAAACAACCTTTCTATTCCTGGGGTAAAAATATTTCTTTCTTCCGGGAAAGAGCAGAGAAGCCGCCGGTTTCCCGGCTCACCCCACTTCCCCTGTTTGAAGTGGCTTTAGGATACGGCATTTTCAATTTTTCGCAAGTAGATTAACAGGCTGAAAAAACTTATATTTTATTTTTCTTTTTAAAAAAATATTTTTCTTTTTACTTGTGCTTAATGTAACAGATTCTTTCCTTTCTTCTTCTTTTCTTATGGCAGGATAGACAGCAGGGG
>CAZJOG010000339.1:0-1543 GCA_964547565.1 uncultured Desulfovibrionaceae bacterium | reverse complement strand
CACAGCCACACCGCTTATTTCCACATTGGCCCCTGTACGCAGACCAGCGGCACTGGAAAAATTGGCGGAAATTGTATAACCCTTTGTTTCAAAAATTTCCATGCGGCCAAGCTTTACCGCCAGATACGCAAGGCAAACAAGGCCAAGAAGGACAAATATACCAACAGATGTTTCTTTGGCAAGACGCATATTTTTCACCTGATTTTTTTATTATGTAGGGAGGGATTTATTCCGTCATCCAGTTCCCAAGAGCCTCGCGCACCTTGGGGTCAAGAGACGGCTGGGCAAGGCGCGGGGATACTATGTCCTCTCTGCCCAAAAACTGCCGGATATAGGGGTCTGAACTGGCAAAAAACTCTGCCTTGCTGCCATTAAAACCAACAGCGCCATTTTTAATCAAAAGCACATGGTCTGCAATGGCGGCTGTGCTTTGCAGGTCATGGGTAATAAGCACCAGGGTCATATAGGGATAAAGGCGTTTCATGTCCAGCAAAAGCATATCCATCTGGTGGGAAATAAGGGGGTCCAGGCCGGAAGTAGGTTCATCGCAAAACAGCAGAGGAGGCTCTGTGATAATAGCACGGGCAAGACCCGCGCGTTTGCGCATACCACCGGAAATTTCACTGGGATAATAGTTGGCAAAGTCCGCAAGCCCCACAAGGTTGAGGGTATCCACCGCGCTTTGATGTAAAAGGGCAGAGGAAAGGGTGGTGTGCTCCAGAAGAGGCAGGGCCACGTTTTGCGCAAGTGTCAGGGAGCTAAGCAGAGCGCCATCCTGGAACAGCACACCAAAGCGGCGGCGTATTTTGTGGAATATTTTGGTCGGCTGGGCCATAATATCGTATTCGCCCAGATATATTTTCCCGGCAACAGGTCTGTTCAGGCCCAGAATATTCCGCAAAAGTGTAGTCTTGCCGCAACCGGATTCCCCCAGTATGGCGGAAATTTTTCCCGCAGGCAAACTTGCGCTGACAGTATCCAAAATAATATGGTCGCCATAGCCTGCAACAAGGTTTTCCAGTCGTATGTCCCATGCGTTGTTTTGCATACCTGGCCTTATCCGTTCAGTAAAAGTGACGTAAGCAGATAATCGGCCATCAGGATAAACACGCAGGTCATCACAACAGCGGAAGTGGTGGCAGCTGCCACAGCTTCCGGGCCTTTTATCCCTTTACGGGTATGCACATGGTAGCCCTGGTAACAGCAAACGCCAATAATAATAACAGCAAAAACAAGAGCTTTCAGAAGAGAGCCTGTTACGTCTGTCATAGTAACAGCAGATTCCACACCCGCAAAATAACGGCCTTCACTTAGGGAAAGTAACACACAGGCAGAAAGGTAGCCCCCCAGAATGCCAATAACATTAAAAACACAGGTCAGCAGGGGCAGGGCAATAAGGGTAGCTAAAAGCCGGGGCGAAACCATATAGGCTACGGGGTTAATATCCATAATTTCCAAAGCGTCTATCTGGTCCGTAATACGCATAACGCCTATTTCTGCCGTCATGGCACTGCCGGCACGGGCTGTTATCATAATGGCGGCC
>CAZJOG010000338.1:0-1564 GCA_964547565.1 uncultured Desulfovibrionaceae bacterium | reverse complement strand
GATGGAAAATGTTGGGACACAGCCAAAAGACCACTTGCTGAAACCTTTATTGATACAGATTATGTTTTAATTATTAAAATGATTGAAGAGGGCATTTTGGAAGAAATTCTTAAAATTGGTTTGTAGATATGGCAAAAATAAAAACATGGGAACCTGAAAATTTTGAACTTGAAATGAACACGGCTTGGAGTTTTCCCAATCGTGGTAATTGGGCAACCCATGACGCAAAATATCGGGGTAATTGGTCTCCATATATACCAAGGAACTTGTTACTACGTTATTCAAAAGAGCAAGACCTTGTTTTGGATCAATTCGCAGGCGGTGGCACCACGTTAGTAGAAGCAAAACTTTTAAATCGGAATATTATTGGCGTTGATGTAAATCCTGAAGCCCTTAACAGGTGTAAGGAAAAGACAAACTTTGAATGGGAAAATGCAGGAAAAGTCTATATAAAACAAGGCGATGCCAGAAAGTTGGATTTTATTCCTGACTCCTCAATTGATTTCATTTGTACCCATCCACCCTATGCGAATATCATCCAGTATAGTGAAAGTTTGGAGAATGACCTCTCCCACTTAGATATTGCTCCTTTTTTAGAGCAAATGCGCCTTGTGGCGGAAGAAAGCCGCAGAGTATTAAAAACAGATACGTTCTGTGCCATACTCATGGGAGACACACGCAAGAAAGGGCATGTTATCCCAATGGGTTTTGAAGTTATGAAAATTTTCCAAGAAATTGGGTTCAAACTTAAAGAAATCATCATTAAGGAACAACATAACTGTAAAGCCACTGGTTATTGGAAAACCAACAGTATTAAATATAATTTTTTGCTGTTAGCGCATGAGTATTTGTTTGTTTTCAGGAAGTAATCGCATGTGATGTTGCCGTGAGTGGGCTTGCGGAAAGACAAGTTGAGTTCGTCACAAAGAGTCTGAACATCCCCAAATACACAGGAACACAGCCACCACTCCATGCTATAACAAGTTGGGCATATTTAAATTTTTTCAAATAAAGAAACAAGCCAAGAGTAACACAAGTGTCAAACATAAAATTCTAAAAATAGAACATTGTCCTGGGGCAACTCCTTAATGAAGAACGTGGATAAGTTTCCGCATATCCTGCAGGTATTGCGCGTGTTTATCCAGATAAAACGAAAGGGATTGGGCAAAGTTATGCCCCACAAGACCATCCACAAAAAGTTGGCTGACCTCACGCTCCAGAGAAAGCACGTTTTGTGTACGCAAAAAGACCAGACGCTCTGAAGAGGAAAAACGCCGTATTTTTTCTTCCAGCACATACGGTGCGCGGGGTTGGTAAAACCAAAAATACATAAGATCCAGCGCGTGGATAATAAGGGCGGAACGTAAAGGCGCCGCCTTTTCTTCTACATCCCGCATAAGATCGCGTGGGGAATCTAAAAGTTCTACAATACTTTGTTCTGGGTACAAAAGTTCCAGTTTGGCGTATACCTGAAAAACATTATCCAGCGTATTTTCATAATCCCATTCTCTAAGGCGCATATTACTGTTACGATCTGCAAATCCTTCTATAATACACGCCACAG
>CAZJOG010000337.1:0-1573 GCA_964547565.1 uncultured Desulfovibrionaceae bacterium | reverse complement strand
CTTACCTCCACCATGATCATAGGCAGGTCAGTTGTGGAAAGGGCGCGGCCTACAATTTCGCGTATATCGCCCTGTGTGGACTTCCCAGACCTATCTGTTCTGGCCAGCATTTCCCGCGCAATTTCCCGCAAAGAAAAACTGCGCAGCTCACTTGCGCCGGGGGCTGGTTTTTCTACAGTGTGGCCACAACGCATAGAAAGAGCATCCTGCACGGCGGCACGGTATTTTTCTGTTTCCGTAGTACCCACAGAAACATGGAAGCCAGGGCCATTGTTTTGACGATTAACAAGCATATCAAGCACCTGTGATTTTGCGCCTTGCAAAGAGACGCCAGAGTTAATAAGCCTTGCCTCCATTTCGGGCGCAAGGTTGTGGGCTTCTGAAAGGTTACGGATGCCAAGAATGCGGGCGCGTTCCAGTTTTGCGGAATTGGCAGGATTGCTTCTTTTTACACCGCCGGACAAAGCACGGGTGGGTTTTGTGCCGGCTTTCCGCTCCCCCGCTGTTTCTTCTTTTTCCGAATCCTCATCCGCACGTTGTTCTTCTTGCTCTTCAGGAGCAGCCGCTTGAACAAGCTCTTCAATATCTTCCACAAGAGCCACCAGTTCTTCCTCGGTCAAATCCTGCGCTTCCAGCAAAATTTCTTCCTGCCGTTCCTCTTGGTTTTCTGTTTTTTCCTCGGTTTCCGAAGTTTCCGCACGCAAACCAAGTGCCGCACGCAGGCGGGCGATAAGCCCTGCACGTTTTGTGTTTCCCATTCTTTTCTCCTTAAGCAAATTTTGTTGTGTTTTGTTACGCACCTTGGCGTTGTTGTCTGCCCCAATGGGGCAAAGCGAAAGTTCCTGCAGTTCCCATTCTGTGCTGATTCGCATAGGCCCAGTGTAAGTTTTGCCTTCATACGTATAGGTTTGCCCTTCCTCCACCCAAATATACGCTTTCACGGAATAACCCACGGAGACGTCTGTTACATGGCCTTCCCTTACCTTCTGAAAAGGTTTTTCCCCATCTTCCGTTGCAGAAAAAATAGCCTTGCCCACAAGCTGTGCGCCAAAAACGCCTTGCTCTAAACGAATATTGCGGAATGAACCGATAACGTCGCTTACGCGGTAACGGCTGTGGGAATCTAAAAGCGGCACAAGAGGCGGGTGTTTGCAGCCAGACATAAGCAAAACTTCCATAACTGGCTCGCAGCGCTCCCAATCCATCACCATAACGGGTTCTTCTGTGCTGGCGACAAACTCCACACTGCGCTCTGCCTCGTTTAAGGAACTAGGTTTGCCGTTCTGCTGGGGTAGGGGCAAAGAGCGCGACACTTGCAGGCTTTTGCGAGTGAGTTTGGCTTGTGATTTAGGCATTTTCATTCCCCGTGTTGTTTTCATCTTCCAGTTTTTCTTCAACGCCAAGGCGGGAAGGGTTTTGCGCCAAAGCAGTAGAAACTCCACCTGTTGAGGAATCCACCCCATACGCCGCGCAAAGGGTTTGCCATGAGGCGCGTTGCGCCACCACTTCTTCTGGGTCATGGCCTTCGCCCAAAATCACCATCTGGTGACTGCGTGTGCCGCACGCAATAGCG
>CAZJOG010000336.1:0-1573 GCA_964547565.1 uncultured Desulfovibrionaceae bacterium | reverse complement strand
CCAAAAAAACTTTTTATTCACCATAGCAGCAACCCGGGATAGTTTACTATCCCGGGATTTTTATTTTTTGACAAGCCGCAGGGCAGCCTGCACATACCTTGCTTTCAGGTTGGATTCAGGCAAGCTTTCCGCCTCATGCAGGTATAAAAACCGCAAAGTCGTCCGCACAGTTGAGGATATGGGCCGCTTGGGGCAGGCGCAAAGTGTACGCAGCCTGGTATCCAGTTCCTTGGCTCTATGGTGGGCACGGTGCCGGGCATCAATAGTGGCAAGGGCTTTTGCCCCCATATTTTCCCGTTTTGGGGGGTTATCCAGTAAAAAACGTATCCCTTCCGCCGCATACAAAGCGCTTTCTTCCGGCGTTGTACCCAGGGTATACACCTGGCAATCCTCCCCGGGAGAAAACAAGTCCGTTAACCCATTTTCCACCAGAGGGGTGACAAGCGGGCGCCCTGCTCCCATGGCCTCAAACACACGAAAATTCAAATCCCCATGTTCGCAAAAATTTAATAAAACTTTGGCCTTGGGAAAAAGCTCCATAAAACGCCCCTGCTGCACCTCTAGCGGAATCAGCTTGCCAACAGCCTCCAGAAATCGAACCCGATCCGGTGTTTTGTGGGCATCCACCGTACCAAGAAAAAGGCAGTCCCACATAGTATCTGGCAGGCTATACTGCTCTTTTTCCGGCGCATAAGGAGGGAACCACCACACCCTTTCGCCTGCACTGTCTGCTGGCAAAATTTTACAAAAGGCAGGCATGGCATCTTTCAGGCTGACCATACATGCATCAAATGCCGCCCCGTACAAAGGAAACCAGGAATGTATGTGGGTATCTACCGCATAAAACACCGTGTGCCAGGGCATACTCTCCACATCCAGCACAAAGGGGGGGCGGCTCATATCCGCTACAACAAGCACATCCGGCAGACCATCGCATAAAGCCAAAATGTCTTTTTTGTCCAAAAGTTCATCCACTTTGGGTTTATGGAACACAAGTTCCCAACCCAAATTTTCCATTTGGGGCGAAAAAAACGGGTTCCCCACCCAGCATAGTTTTGGCAAAATTCACCTCGTGCGGCAAGTTTTTTGGGCAAACAGACAGGGCAAAAATCTGCGGAAAATACCAAAAAGGCGCGCTTGTTTGGTTTTTGTATACTAAGGAAATGCCTCTCTGTAAACAAAACGTTGTTTGGCCAAAACAAAAAAGCTTGACAAAAGCTCCCCGCTTGGCTACATGGAATATTCGCATGTAAAACAAACTAATCTATGGGGACGTAGCTCAGCTGGGAGAGCATTGCCTTCGCAAGGCAGGGGTCGAGAGTTCAAATCTCTTCGTCTCCACCATAAAACAATTTTGCACGTGTGGTTTACACCATGCGTGCTTTTTTTATGACATTGTTTTATTCTTTTCTTCCTGCATGCCAGTGCAAAAAAAATTCACCTGCAATGTTTCTCTGGTAATACCATACGGCGCTGCTTTTTCCAAACTTGTTTCCCCGGGAAAGTGAAAACTCAGGGTATGCGCGGGGTATGCCTCAGGAAAAAAGCGCAGAGCAAAGTGGCAATACCATTC
>CAZJOG010000335.1:0-1578 GCA_964547565.1 uncultured Desulfovibrionaceae bacterium | reverse complement strand
ATACATGGAAGGTTCGCCGCGGTAAATGGATGGCGGATCCCAGGGTTCGTGCGGGTCAAAGCTGTCTATCCACAAATAAAACTGTTTATTACGGTCCACTTGTTCCAGATACTCAATAGCTTTGTGGATGGTGACCGCCACATAACGGTCGTCATCGCTGTGCCACTGTTGGCGCTGGCGCAGGTAGCAGGCAAGTTCGTGCAGCTGGATATCCACCTGGAATTGGCCAAGTTTGGCAGCTCCGGCTTTTTGTACACTTTCGCTCATAAAGTCGGAAGGATCATAGTGGATAAGCGGGTCGGTTTCGTAGAAATAGTGGTCTGCTTCGTGGCCGTGGGTGAACCATACTTTGTCAAAGCCGCGGGAATAACCAAACTTTGGCAGGCGGTACATGGGGCAGTCAAAAATAAGGGCTGTATCAATAGGGCGGCCCCAGCAAAGGTCGGCTATGGTGGTGTCTTCCATGGAAAGGGGCTGCCAGCCGCCTTTGGGCAGGGTAAAACGGCCGGTGTGCATGGCGCGGCGGCAGGGGATGGTGGGTAAACCTTCAATGTAGCAGTTTTCAAACAACACGCCTTCACGGGCAAGGCGGTCCATGTTAGGGGTTTTAATCCAGGTGTTACCGTAACATCCCAAGTAGTTAAACTGCAAACTGTCAAACATGATAACAATAGCATTTTTAATCATCGTGTTTCTCCTTCATATTCCAGTCCGTGCTGCAGGCGGCAAAACTGCTGTTTCAGGGATAAAAAACAGTAAAATAGCCGTAATGCCATTACACCCGCCCTGTGTTTGGGCAAGCCGGAAAACATTTCGCGGGCACGCGGGGCAGGGTTACGCCTGCCAAATATACCTATAGCAAAAAATGTTCCAAAATTTAATCAATAATTCCAAGCAGTCTTTTTTTTTATTATCCACAAAATTTGTAAATCAACAAAAAATGTGGACTGCGGAAAATTTTTTATAAAAGTATGTTATTTTAGCATAATAGTATAAAATTTTAAGCGTATAGGCTGTTTTCTTTTTTTCCCTTTTTGTGTACAATAACCGTATTAACACCGCAACGCAGGCCATGGAAAGATATGGGGAAAAAACTGCTATCCACAAATACTGTTGCAGAGGGCATGTACGAAGCTTTTATGGCCAATGGCTTTGAAGCTGCGTTGGATTTTTTTGTGGGCTATGTGAACAGGGCCGGCAAAATACTGTTGTGCCGCTGCCTGCTTGTGATACCGGCCAGCCGTTCCTTCAGTATTTTATACGAGCGCACATACGATAAATACTTCCATGTGTTTGAAAGCAAACGCCCCTACCCCTTTTCGGCAGAGCTGGAAGACTTTATTTACAGCCCGGAATACCCGGCCAGTATGCGTATTCCTTCAGACTTTTTACCCTATTTTACAGGGTACGCACGCCCGGAAGACATCCATGTTGTGCGCCTTGCCCTTTATACCAGTGCGAACAGTATTATTTCTCTGACCCTTGTTACAGGGGAAACATCGTGCCTGGAACAAGACAATATGCGGCATTTCCAGGACGTAGTGGCTGCTTTTGGGGAAAAACTTGCAACTGTGATGG
>CAZJOG010000334.1:0-1606 GCA_964547565.1 uncultured Desulfovibrionaceae bacterium | reverse complement strand
TGCATGAGTGGAACGAGGTTTATACGAAGGACTTCACCGAGGAAAAAGGAGAGTTTTATAGTATGAAGCCTTCCAAGACGACTACTTGGTTGTTTGAGGAAGGAACGTTCGTTCCGAACGGCAAGTTGGTTGGCGAGGAAAGTTTCTCTATCCAGTCGAACTATCTGGGTACACCGGAGGTTATGTATGCTGCCGACGGGAAGGTGGTTTGGAGTGCGGAGCTGGATGCGTATGGCGATGTACGGGAACTGACGGGAGAAAGGACGGATTGTCCGTTCAGGTATCAGGGACAGTATGAGGATAGGGAGACGGGGCTGTATTATAATCGGTTTAGGTACTACTCTGTTGAGGAGGGAATGTATATTTCACAAGATCCAATAGGACTAGCGGGAAACAATCCAACTCTTTATAGTTATGTTAGTGATACTAATAGCTGGTTAGACCAATTTGGTTTAGCAAAAACAGGTCCTAAAATTGATCCTAACGCACCTCATAACAAAGCCATAAGAGAGTGGGGAGATGAAATAGAACAAAAATACGGTAAAGATGCAATTTTAGCTGGTGGTGGTAGAAGTTCTGAAGAAGTAGTTGATATTTCTGGAGGTCACAAATCTAAAAGAAGGCCTGATATTGTATGGCGTGACGATGAAGGGAATATTCATTATGGAAATGTAGGTAAAACTAACAAAAAGGGAAAGCCTGTAAAACGTGAAATTGAAGCAATGCAGGATTTAAATAAAAAAAGGAAAAAGAGAGGATTCAAAGGTCGAACAGAGTTTAGATCATATAATCACCCAGAACAGAATAAAAAAACAAAAAAATGCCCATAATTGATTATGCAAATAAAGCTTATTTCAACACGAATCTATTTAATAGATTTTATTAATAGATTTATGAAAAACAATGAACTAATATTTTTCAATTTTGGAGAACTAAAAACATCCAATAATTCAGGAAAGGAGATAGATGTAAATGTCTACAAAAATGGTGTTTTAAAGATTAAAGTAGGAACGATAGATGCTTATGAGCAAAATATCAGACCTAATTTAGTCAATGGAATATATAGAGAGTATCAATTAGACTTTATTTCTATTGTACAATTAGATCATAAAGATGCTATTTTAAGTGCTCTAGTTACTGCAGAACCCAATAGAAGTCTAATAGCTAAAGGGTTAATTGGACTATTAAAGAAAGATATTAAATTGTATTACAATTTAGGCATGATTTCTGCAGAAGAGGGCTTTGATGATTTCAATAAATATTTCAACAAATATTATTGGAGTAATGACATTTTAGATAAAACAAATATTTATGACTGGCAAGGAGGCAAACCACGATTACTTCCAGTTATAAAATAAAACCTTTCAGTTATGAGGATAAGTAAATCGGGAAACCTCCAAACGCAAGCGGAGAACCTTTCCCAGTATTGGGAAACCTCCAAACGGACAAAAACAAGGAATCCCAACCTGCGGAAAGCTCCAAATGAACACGGACAAGCTTTCCCAGTGTTGGGAAACCTCCAAATGAACGCCGGGAAGGTTTCCCGAAGTTGGGAAACCTTCCCGGCATGAAAAAGAACGTTTCCGCACTTCCGGAAAGACTAAAT
>CAZJOG010000333.1:0-1610 GCA_964547565.1 uncultured Desulfovibrionaceae bacterium | reverse complement strand
ATAACACTTGCCATGGAGGAAATGTTCACAATACTGCCACCGCCGGATTTGCCTATATGCGGCACAGCATACTTGGTAGACAAAAACACACTGTCCAGATTGGAAAGCAAGTTCTGGTGCCACATTTCCAAAGAGGTATTCACAACATCCAGGTCGGTTGTGGGGTTAGTGCCACCATAGTTATTCACCAGAATATGCAGTTTACCGCCGGAGTCGGCCACTACATCGTTCACCATTTTTTCGTATGTTTCCGTTTTGGAAGCATCAAAATATACTGGTTTTGCATATACGCCATATTTTTTTGCTATTTCATCCGCAGCTTCCTGACCGGCGTCCATACGGCGCACACCCAGGTATACACGGGCACCCTCAGCAGCAAGAGCCTGAGCAGAAGCAAGGCCAATGCCACGGGTAGCTGCAACAATAAGCGCAACTTTATTTTCCAGTTTTTTCATACAAACTCCTAAAGATAAAAGGTGATGAATTCCTTGAGCCGCAATAATGGCAACACCTAATAGAGGAATTCGCCTTAAACCTACTGCAAGCAAGCTTTTCTGTCAAGGGGGATAGGCAATTGAGATAAAAAACGCATGGAAAAAACACAGAAAAAGTAAGAAAAACAATTTTTTCTAGTTATGGGGCATTTTATGCATGGATTTAAGGGAGGGTTCCATAGCTTCCCAGGTTTGTTCCTTAAAGGGGCTTTGGCGTGTGGGTTCCACAAAAAGGCGGAGGGCGGGTTCTTGATACGCAGCGTCTTCCAACACAAAGGTTTCCGGCGATTTTGTATACAGGCTTACCCCTATGGGTGTTTTTTGTTCCGCAAACGCAGCAACAGCTTTGGGCGCATACGAAAGCACAACAGCAGCCGCTTCCTGCAAGGTTTCTTTTTCCCATGCGGCGGCATGGCGACCAAGCGCCAGAGGCCCGGGGAAGGTATCCACTTTAAAAAGAATATCCCCTTCGCGGAAGTATTGTTGCAAGTGTTCATTATCCGCCTGATTACGCCCAATACATAACCAATGATGCTGAAGCCACAGCTGGCGGCCTGTGTTAGCCAGATAAAAATCCATGCCGCAGGGTGTATTTCCTATGGGGAGAGGCTTACAAGAGGCAGGCGAAACCCAGCCATACTGTTGTACAACCGGCCAGTAACGCCGGGCGTTTTCTTTTTCTGTAAGCAGGCAACCGCCGCCAGGCGTGGGTATTTTTGTTATGCCCATTTCTCTGGCAAGAGCCAGCTGGTTATTCCGGCCACGCCCAAAAAAACCTTTCAGGCGGCTGCGGTCAATATACCCTTCTTCCTCCAAAGGTGTGGGCTCCAGGCACAGGGCACTCAGCGGGCGGATAAGGCAATCCTTTACCTCTGCCTGCCGCTTAATCACATTCAAGGTGTCTTTTCTCTGGGACATGGGGCGCTGGCCTATAACCTCGCCAGAAACCAAAAAACGTGCGCCATACAAAGGCATAAGAGCCCGGGCTTTGCGCATCATAAAAATTTTGCAGTCCACACACGGGTTCAGCACACTGCCAAAACCATGCTCCGGGTTATGTAAAAGATGGATATAGGCATCCGCTATATCCACACAGTGGATAGTAAGGCCATATTC
>CAZJOG010000332.1:0-1621 GCA_964547565.1 uncultured Desulfovibrionaceae bacterium | reverse complement strand
ATACACGCCACAGTATCAGAGGCTATTTTGGATATAATAGCCGCCGCGGGTAATAAAAGCGTGGCAGCATTTGCATGCCCCATAAGAGAAAAAATACCTACCGCCATGCTGTTGTACAACATGGCAATGGGTATAGCAAAAAAACTGCGGAATAAGTTGCCTATAATAGCTTCTTTTTGCAAACCACGGATATAGTTATGCGCGGATATATAAAATCCGTTAATGACACTTATCCATGTAAATGTCAGCAAAGGGGCATTGGCGGATGTAAGGCCCAGTGTATCCTGCAATAAAAGCACACGCACACCCAGTTCCAAAATAGGCACAGAAAAACCGGTGTACATAAGCGAATCTGCCAGGCGGCTCCAGCTTACATAGTTATTCCAGCGCAAGAGTGGGGAACGGCGGAAACCGCCACCTCCCAGCACGGCCTGCACAATATTGCGTAAGCCCGTGATAAGAAACCATAAAGGCGCGCCAAACCAGGCCAGCACCCACCAAGACTGTACATACAAAAATGTCAGCAGGGCGGGTATAAAACCTGCCAGAATTTTTAGCACATTGGCCAGATTGGTGTTAATGGCAAAGTCGTTTTTATGTTTGTTTTTTTCTTCAGGCACAAAGCCGTTGGTTTCCGCTTTTCCTATGCCGCCCAGTGTATACACATTCCCCTGGTTATGGGAAATAGAGCGTGTTTCTGTGGTGCATTGGCCATTGTTGCACACAAGCGTATTTTCCTGCATGGGTTGGTAATCGCGTTTTTTCATCAAGCCCAGGTGCCGGCAAAAGGGCAGGGTGCGTAAAAAGCAGAACAGCCGCGGGAATTGGGTATTAGTTTCGTGGTAACTTATATGTTCCACCACTTCTGTGCGCAGGGGAAGGCGCAGGCGGGAAGTGTTGCTTGTGTTGCGTATTTCCTTTTGGGCGCGGCGCGGTAATGTGGAAGGGTATACCAACCCCATGCCGTAACGTCTGCCTGGTCTGCTGGTGGAGTCTGTCCCCATGCGGATGTGCAATTTGGTACTTTTATAAAAACCAAGTAATGTTTGCATATTGCGTAAAATAAGACGCAGTTTTTCTGCACGTTCTTCGCAGGAAAGCGCAGGCCCGAGGGAAGGGCCGTGGCTGATGTCTGAAACTGTGGAAAGGCTTAAGGCCGCACCATCCGGGCCTACCAGCGGGCAACTTTGGGCAGGTGGAACCTCGCATTCGCGTATCATGGTGCGGATAATTTGTTTCAGGTGTGGGCCGCGGCCTGCGTTAATAGCATGCTGGATGTGGTTAATGCCCTGTATGTCTTTTTCTTTGCCTTCCTGCCAGTCTTTCAGGTTAAAAATTTCCAGATGGGTGATAAGCCCCTGGCAGTCCCACAAAAGGTTCAGCACGTCTTCAGCCGTCAGGCTGGCCAGATTAAGGATAATACGGTTGCCACTGTAAATGGAAGTAAGCCAGTCTAAAAGTACAAGGGGGGGCAGGCGTAAAATTTCGGGTGGCTTCCGCAGGTGGGACGCAGGGGAGCTTTCTCCAGACTCGACGAGGCCGGGGGATTCCGCGGATGCGGTTGTTTTGGCGGGGTTGGAAAAATGGGAGGAGCCTGGGGAGTTTGGTGTGTCTGAAGAAT
>CAZJOG010000331.1:0-1662 GCA_964547565.1 uncultured Desulfovibrionaceae bacterium | reverse complement strand
AAGGAGAAAAAGAGGCAGGCGGGCGTTTGGGGGACAAAGTGGCAGAATTTGCGCCTGCGGAGGGGGAAAAACAAAACCAGAATGGGGATGTATTGGAAAACGCCGCAGAAAACGCCGCAGAAAACGTTATGGGCAATGCCACAGAAAATTTTGCAGATGTGCTGCAGGTTTTGCTTGCAGAGATGCGGGGTGGGGCGGTTTTTGTGCGTTGCCCGCGTAATGCGGAAGAACGTGCGCTTGTGGATATGGCAAAAGAAAACGCTATAGAAAACGCACGCACAAAGGTGGAGCAACCTTTGGCGGAACGTCTGGCTGTAGTGCTGCGGCTGAAGGAAGCTGTCAATCGTATAGAATGTGTGGACGTTTCCCACACAGGCGGGCAGGATACCAAGGTGGGCGTGGTGGTTTTTGAAGACGGGAAAGCTTTGAAGGAAGATTACCGTGTGTGGAATATAGACGGGGCAGATGGGGACGATTACGCGGCTTTGGGTAAATGGGCGGCGCGGCGTATAGAACACGGCCCCCCATGGCCGGATTTGTTCCTGGTTGACGGGGGGAAGGGCCAGCTTGCGGCTGTGGAAAAAGTGTTCCGCGAACATTTTGGCTTTATATTTGCGGATGCTCTGCCGGAAAATACGGCGGCTCTGCAGGTGGAAGAAAAAAAGACAGCCGACAGTATGGAGATGTCTGCTTTTTCCAGCCGGCCCTTTTCGCTTGCGGCTATTACGAAGGCGCGGGATGATGAGGGCAAGGCAGACCGCAGAGCCGGGAACATTGCGGACAGAATTTTTGTGCCGGGCCGTTCAAATCCCTTGCCCATACGGGAAGGAAGTGCGGAATTGCTGTTTTTGCAGAGGGTGCGGGATGCGGCGCACGACTTTTCTATTGGTCGCCACAGGGCCGCGCGGACAAAGCGGGCTTTGAGTGCGGAGCTTACCCGTTTGGATGGGGTGGGGGAGCATACAGCCCGTTTGCTTTGGGACAGCTTTGACTCTCTGGAAAGTATGAAAAACGCTACACCGGAAGCTATTGGCGAGATTCCCGGCATTGGCCCTAAAAGGGGCAGGAAAATATGGGAGAGTCTGCAAAAAATTTAGGCATACGTTCACCATACTTTTATGGAGAAACACAACCCGTAACATACTGTTTTAACAATATGTTACTTTGCCAGAGCAGAGCCATCGCTTTTAACGGAAATTTCCGAAATATTGCTTAACTGGTAGGGGCCATACTGCAGGGAATCGCCATTTTGGATAATCAGGCGCAGATCCCAGAAGGTATTGGTGGTGGTGTCCATGTTTATTTGTTCGCTGCTGCCGGATTCCAGGGCGGCAGGGGAGAGGACATTAGGCCCCCAGGTGCTGGTGTTGGCGTGGCCTGCAAAAACGCCAATAATGGACACACCTGTCTCATTCACAAGGGTAAAGCCGTCTGGGGCTGCCAAGGCGGGCAATGGCAGAAAGCACATACACAAAGCAAGTAATATTTTTTCCATGGGACACCCTTGGTGTCTGTAAGCAAAAACGTATTTTTGCTTAATTGCGCTGCCAAAAAACAACTATACAAAGTTTTTTTGGGAAAAGGGTAGGGGTTTGGGGGAGGGGTAAACCTTTTTTTTTGACAAAAAAGGTTTTAACCTCCCCCAAAAGTCTCCCCTATTAT
>CAZJOG010000330.1:0-1671 GCA_964547565.1 uncultured Desulfovibrionaceae bacterium | reverse complement strand
AGCAAGCGGCATAAGCCTTAACAGCCATACCCACGGTGGCATTACGGCGGGCGGTGATGATACCAGCAAACCCAATGGGGGGTAATATGCAAGATTTGCTTTTGTCCTTTTCGCCAGATTTGAAAGAGTTTGATTTTTCTTTGGGTACTTCTACTTTTGGCGGAGACCTCTTAGGCGACAATGGACTGCTTACAGCCGTTATCCTCTCCCTTTTTACCGATGCCCGCGCCCATGCGGATGATCCTTTGCCAGATGAACGTGTGGGTATCCCTTCCGATTTGCGCGGCTGGTGGGGAGACTGTTTAGGGGTAGATGAAACACGGCCTTTTTCGCTTGGATCGCGGCTTTGGCTATTATCCAGAGAAAAAGAGCTGCCTGTCGTGGTAGCCCGTGCACAGGAATACGCGCAGGAGGCGCTTAACTGGCTGGTGGAAGAAGGCAGAACAAACAAGCTTGTAGTATCTGCCAACCATGTTGCGTCTGCCTATTTAGGCTTAAGTGTGTTGGCTTTGCCCGCCACTGGTACGGGAGAGCAAAGCCGTGAGTGGAATTTCCTGTATGATTACCAGAATGCTATGCCCGTCAACCTTCACGGTTACGGAGTTTAAAGGAAATCATCATGCCTTGGGAACGACCTACATTAAAACAATTATATGACCGTATAAGCCAAGATTTTTCAGGCCGTCTTTTGGATGGAACTACCCTGCCCCAACGTTCCGTTCTGGCGGTTTTGGCTAAAGTATGGGCTGGCGCGGCACATACCATGCATGGTTTTTTGGAATGGCTGTACAAACAGGTTTTTGTGGATACTGCGGAAGGGCCCCACCTTGCCCGCTGGGCAGCCGCTTGGGGTTTAAGCCGCAAACCAGCTTCTAAAGCCGCAGGGCAAGCAAATTTTTCTGGCACACAAGGCGCGTTTATCCCACAAGGCACAATTTGCTTAAACAAAATTTCTGGCCAAAAATTTGCAGTTCTGGAAAATGTGGAATTTCAAAGCACAAGCGCAAATTTACCGCTCATGGCCTTAGAAGCTGGTGCGGCAAGCAATCTGCCTGCTTTTGCGCCATTATCTCTTACGTCCCCCATTGCGGGGGTGCAATCCACTGGTGCGGTAGATGCGCAAGGGATAAGCGGCGGGTATGATGAAGAGGCAGATGCCAGTTTGCTTACCCGCCTTCTCTCCCGTTTGCGTCAACCCCCACGTGGAGGGGCAAAGCATGATTATGAAGCATGGGCGCTGGAAGTTCCGGGTGTTACACGCGCCTGGTGCTACCCACTGGGTATGGGTATTGGCACGGTAAGCCTTACGTTTGTGACAGATAATGCCCCAGAGGAAAGCGGCGGGGCTATCCCCACAGAAGAAATGGTGCGCCGTGTTCAGGAACATATAGAACCCCTGCAGCCTGCCAGTGTGGTGGATTTTGTGGTTTTTGCGCCAGAAGCCTTGCCTCTTGTTATTCGCCTTTCTCTCACTCCAGACAGCCCAGAAGTTCGGGAATCCGTGCGGGGGGAACTTTTTGACCTTATTTCCCGTGAAGGCAAACCAGACACCGTTCTTTTAGTTTCCCACATCCATGAGGCTATCAGTTTGGCGCACGGGGAATTTGACCACGTTTTGCACGAACCCACGGCAAACGTAGAAGTGCCAGCGGGCTATTTCCCTATTCTGCA
>CAZJOG010000329.1:0-1681 GCA_964547565.1 uncultured Desulfovibrionaceae bacterium | reverse complement strand
CGCGAGCTTTCGTTATCTCTGGAAGAAATGTGCGATACAACACGCGAATGTTATGGCCATATTTATGGTGACCGCTTTATTGTGCTTTTGCAGGGAGAAAATGTGGCGGAACTCCAGGAACGCCAGGCTGTGTTCCAGGGATCATTTCTTGCCCGCGTACAAAATTTGGTTTCCTACAAAATAAAGTTTGTTGTTGGTGTGTATTTTGTTGAACCAAAAGAAACAGATATTATGTCTGTGATTGAAAAAGTGAATTTTGCCCACCATACGGCCAAACGCCAGGAGAGGCTGGAGGCCAAAGCCCAGTTATACGACAGTGCATTAAAAAAAGCTCTTACCCTTGAGCGTGAGGTGGAAAACAAAATGGAAAACGCTCTGGCCAATGGGGAGTTTGTGATGTTTCTTCAGCCAAAATACAGGCTAGCAGATAACAGCCTGGTGGGGGCAGAAGCATTGGCGCGCTGGTGGGTACAGGGGCAATATATCATGTATCCCACGGACTTTATTCCTATATTTGAGAAAAATGGTTTTGTGGTGTATCTGGATATGTTTATGTTTGAAGAAGCGTGCAAGTTTATCAGGCGCCTTATGGATGAAGGGAAGCCCCTGTTGCAGATTTCTACCAATTTTTCACGTCTGCATTTATTAAAGGAAGGATTTGCGGAACGCCTGAGCGCTATTGCCGATAGTTTCCATGTGCCCCATGCCTGCCTGGAAGTGGAGATAACGGAATCTTCCATGGTAGGCAATGAGCTGCTTTTAAAATCCGTTCTGCTTGAGTTGCACCAGGCAGGATTTACCCTTTCTATGGATGATTTTGGCTCTGGTTATTCCTCGCTTGGCCTTTTAAAGGCAATACCTATAGATGTTTTAAAAATTGACCGCAGTTTCTTTGCAGGGTCCGACGAGGGGGAGAGAGAAAGTGTGGTGATTGCCAGTGTTATTGATATGGCACGGAAGCTTCATATCCACACGGTTGCCGAAGGCGTGGAGACCCAGGCACACATAGATTTACTTAAACAACTTGGTTGCGAAGTTGTACAGGGGTATTTTTTTTCTAAACCCCTGCCGTTTGAAGAGTTTTACCAAAAATATATGGAAAGATAGAGTTTTTCTTCCGATCCCTTTTTTGGCTTTTCCGTTTCTATGTATGGAATATCTTTTTCCATCCATACCAGAGTAGGAGAGGCCTTGATCAGTTAAGATTTTGGACTGCTTATGGGATTTCCCTGTATCGTGTATACAAAAATATGCGAAAATTTTTTTCCTGTTCTTATTTTGTTATACATGGCAGTGTTACCCACTGCATTAAACGTATTTTTGATTTTTGTGGTATTATAATTTGTATAAGCAACAGTATAGTATTACTTTATTCTATAATAATGTTATACCAAATCATATGGAAAAAAAATCACAGGCCCAGTGGGCAATAGCAAAAGTGCTTCGTGAAGCAAGAGAAGCATGTGGCATGACGCAAGTTCAACTTGCGGATTTTGCAAGTCTTTCCCTTTCCTTTATCTCCGCAGTAGAACGCGGGGCAATGGGTATGGGGCTTACCACGTTTTTTCAAATAGCAATGGTGTTGCATATCAGCCCAACAGAGCTTATGCGGCGCATTGAAGCAGAGATAGCGCGTGGCCCTCAAAAACCCGTGCAAAAGCAGGGCAGACCTACAATACGA
>CAZJOG010000328.1:0-1685 GCA_964547565.1 uncultured Desulfovibrionaceae bacterium | reverse complement strand
TTGCTCTTGGCGGCCAAAACCTGACCAATGACATAGCCTTTGGCTTGCGTACCCCTGTTGCCGCGGCAGAAAAAATTAAGGAAAAATACGGTTGTGTTCTGGCCAGCATGGTGCGCCCGGATGAAACTATTGAAGTACCTTCCGTAGGGGGCAGGCCATCGCGCCAGCTTTCCCGCCAGCTTCTGGCGGAAATTTGCGAACCGCGTATGGAAGAAATTCTTTCCCTTATAGACCAGGAGTTGGAGCGTTCCGGCTTTAAGCGCCAGCTTGGCGCGGGTGTTGTGCTTACAGGTGGCACAGCCCTTATACAGGGGTGCCCGGAACTTGCGGAACAGATTTTTAATGTGCCCACGCGTCTTGGGTATCCGCGTAATATCACAGGCATGAAAGATCTTGTGAATAACCCCAAATTTGCCACTGCCATAGGGCTGTTGCGGTACGGCGCAGAGAAGGAAGGAATCGAAAGCGACGACACCGCCATGCGTGTAACAACCAGCGAAACAAACACGTTTAATAACATCCTTACACGCATGAAAAAGTGGTTTGCCGAAATAAAATAATACCTTGCGGTATTCTACATACAAACACATTTGGAGGGGAATATGGAAATACATGTGGATGAATTCAGCCAGGCAGCAAAAATTAAAGTCTTTGGCGTTGGCGGCGGTGGTGGGAATGCTGTGGAAAACATGATACAGTCCAATCTGACCGGTGTTTCCTTTATTTGTGCCAACACCGATGCCCAGGCTCTGGCGCGTTCCAGTGCGGAACACAAAATCCAGCTGGGCAGGGAAAAAACCCGCGGACTTGGGGCCGGCGCCAAAAGTGAAGTTGGCCAGGCAGCCGCGGAAGAAAGCCTGGATGATATCCGCGAGGCTATTGGCGATGCCGACATGGTGTTTGTCACAGCTGGTATGGGCGGTGGCACAGGCACAGGCGCAGCGCCTGTTATTGCCCGCGTAGCCAAAGAAAAAGGCGCCCTGACAGTGGGCGTTATCACAAAACCCTTCCACTTTGAGGGCGATAAACGCATGAAAGTGGCGGAACATGGCATTGGCGAGCTGACCCAGCATGTGGACAGTATTGTCACCATACCCAATGACCGCCTTACCTCCATTGCGCCTAAAAATGCCAAAGTAACGGAAATGTTCCGTATGGCGGATAATGTGCTTTGCTCTGCCGTGCGTGGCGTAACAGACCTTATCACCAAGCCGGGCCTTATTAACGCAGACTTTGCAGACGTGCGTACCGTGATGAGCGAACGTGGCCTTGCCCTTATGGGTGAAGGTGTGGCCCGCGGGGAAGGCAGGTCTCTTACTGCCGCCAAGCAGGCTATCACAAGCCCGCTTCTGGAAGATATATCCATTGCCGGTTCCCGCGCTTTGCTGGTCAATATCACAGCCAGCGATCTGGGCATGGACGAATTTTCTGAAATCAGCACCTATATTCTGGAAGCTGCCCGCGGCTCCCGCAACGAAGACCCCATTGTGGTGACAGCCGTATGCGAAGACGAAACCCTTGGCGATGAACTGCACGTTACAGTGATTGCCACCGGCATTGAAAAAGTGGAACCACCCCATATACTTATTCCTGCGTCAGGCTCTGCCAAAGTTACCACTTTCCAGGCTCCCCCCACGCAGGGGCAGGGTTCCCTGCTTACCAACAGCCCCGCACCTGCAAGCGCT
>CAZJOG010000327.1:0-1686 GCA_964547565.1 uncultured Desulfovibrionaceae bacterium | reverse complement strand
ATGTACCGTTGCATGAGTGGAACGAGGTTTATACGAAGGACTTCACCGAGGAAAAGGGAGAGTTCTATACAATGAAGCCCTCGAGAATGACCACTTGGCTGTTTGAGGAAGGGACATTCGTTCCGAATGGTAAGTTGGTTGGCGAGGAAAGTTTCTCTATCCAGTCGAACTATCTGGGTACGCCGGAGGTTATGTACAATGCTGACGGGAAAGTGGTTTGGAGTGCGGAACTGGATGCGTATGGTGATGTGCGGGAACTGACGGGAGAAAGGACGGATTGTCCGTTCAGGTATCAGGGGCAGTATGAGGATAGGGAGACGGGGCTGTACTACAATAGGTTTAGGTATTACTCCGTTGAAGAGGGGATGTATATTTCGCAAGACCCCATCAGGCTTGCGGGAGGTAACCCTACTTTATATGCTTACGTTCACGATCCTAATAATTGGTTAGACCCGTTTGGATTAGATTGTGATGAAGACAATAAAAGAACTAAAGGCGCAAGAACCAAACCTAATGATCTCCAAGAGCAGTTGACTTTAGAGGAAGCAAAGGGAGGAGCCGGAAGTATATTTATGAATGGTTATAGAAGTGACGGGAAGCCTATTTTAGGGGATCCTAAATATGACCCTAAGACCGGTACACATGATAAAATGAGACATAACCATGATCATGGAGATGGTACCTCTACAGAAGTGCACTATGATAGGGATAGGCAAACAGGAGAATTATCCGGATTTAAAATAAAGGATGATACTAATGCTAGTAGCAGAAATAATTAATATTAAATAAGATAAGGAATATGAAGATCAAATATATTGGTAGTAAATGCGCTATAGATGAATTCCGTTTAACTATAGATAAAATTTACACCGTTTTAGGAATTAAATATACCAACGAAGAAAATATTGATTTTATGATTATTGATGATAGCAATGTCAGTATTCCTATGTTTTATCCAACAAATTGTTTTGAAATAATTGATTTTAGAATTTCCACATATTGGAAAGGTCATTTTGATGTTTATTATCCAATAAATATCAAACAATATCCAATATTGATAACATTCAAAGAGTCTTCTGACAATATGTTTTTTTGGGACGATTTAATAAATGGAAAAAAGAAGAATATAGATACACTTCTCATGTATAAATCATTAATGGATAATGAATTTCCAGATGATAATATTTGCAAAGCAAGTATCATTGCTGAGGATTGGGTTATGTGCAATGAATGTGATGCTGTATGGCAGGTAAATTCTACACAAGGAGTTATTCTTTGTCCATTAAATTTCCATCGAAATAATAATCCATATTGGAAAGGCATTGCAGCTATTCCCAATAAAATCTAGCCATAATGCTTAGTCCTGACAGATTTGTAAGCCGTTGGGACTAAGCATTAAGATCCTAAATCCTAGCAACTAGAACTATATTATTAAGGTAATTATTATAGATTAGATTTCCCCGCATCGGGAAACCTCCAACCGCAAGCGGAGAACCTTTCCAAACATCGGGAAACCTCCAAATGAACAAAAACAAGGAATCCCAACCTGCGGAAAGCTCCAAACGAACACGGAGAAGCTTTCCCGATGTTGGGAAACCTCCAAATGAACGCCGGGAAGCTTTCCCAACTTCGGGAAACCTTCCCGGCATGAAAAAGAACGTTTCCGCACTTCCGGAAAGACTAAAT
>CAZJOG010000326.1:0-1689 GCA_964547565.1 uncultured Desulfovibrionaceae bacterium | reverse complement strand
CACAGGGGGATAACCGTATCGCCGTAGGTAAGCAAATCGGTCTGGGCGTCAGGCCCCTGGCTGAGCACAAGTTTTTTTCGCAGGGTGACTTCCAGAACTCCGGTAACCCGCTGGACGTTGCTATTGAAGGCGAAGGCTTTTTTCAGGTGCAAGTGGGCGACCAGCTTTTATACACCCGCTCCGGCGCTTTTAAACTGAACCCCGATGGCACTATTGTGACAGCCAATGGCTATGTCCTCCAGCCGGAATTTGCCGTCCCGCAGGAAACCCGCTCTATTTCCATCTCAGAAAACGGGTATCTGGCCGCCCTGGACGCCAATGCCAATGAAATAGCCAGCACCAACATCCCCCTGTATACCTTTATTAACCCCGCAGGTCTTGATGCCCGTGGCCGTAACCTCTACATGCCTACCGATGCCTCAGGCGACCCTGTGGAAGGTGTGCCTGGTGAAGGGAATGTGGGTACTCTGGCCCAAGGCTTTTTGGAAATGTCCAACGTGGAAGTTGTGGACGAAATGGTCAACATGATTGTGGGCCAAAGAGCATACGAAATGAACTCAAAATCTATCCAAACCTCTGACTCTATGCTGCAAACAGCCGTTAACCTGAAACGGAACTAGTGTCCATTAACGCTTTATTCTGATACAGCCCCACTTTTATCCATTTTTGGCCACAAGAGAAAACAACCATGCTGGATATCAACGCAAAAGCAAAACACCTACCGCCCTTACTGTGCAGTGTGCCGCGCCTTGTTTGTCACCTGCCTGTTGTTGCGCTTTGTTTGCTTTTTTGCCTGCAACTGCCTGCATGGGCAGAAGAAACCCCGCCCCTTTCCCAACAAGGCTGGCGGCTGCGTATTTTTGACGCCGCCGCCGTGCATACCCCTACAGTGTACCTGAAAGATATTGCAGAACCCCTTGGCCTTTCTGCCGCAGAATGGCAGCGTATTGCCGATACCCCCCTCTGGCCTGCCCACGAACAGGAAGGCAAGCCCCTGCAAATAAACCGCCAGCGCCTGCAAGATGCCCTGCGTGAACGCCTTGGCAAACTTGCCGATACCTGCATACTGCCTTCCTCCCTTGCCATCCAGAAAGGTGGCTCCGTTATGCGGGAAGAAGACTTGCGGGCCCTCACCGTCAAAACTTTGACCCCCACCCTCAATGCCCTTGGCGGACGTTCCAATCTTGTGGATTTTCGCCTGCCTGCATACGCTTTTCTGGCACACCCGGGACAACAAATTGTTTTGGAACAAAGCCCTGTTATTCCAGGCCGCCTTAACCTCAAGTTTGCCGTTCAGGAAATGGATGGCTCTGTTATCCGCCGATTTACCGGCACTGTTATGCTTGAACTCTGGATGGACGTGCCTTGCGTCAACCGCCCCCTCAATAAAGGCGATGCCCTTTACCCGCAGGATATAATTTTTATGTCCAAAAATATGGCCAATATCCGGGGGGATGTATGGGACGGACGCGGCGGCCCCTGGCAGGTTCTGCGCCCCATAGGCCCGGAACAGCCCGTGCTTGTTGGCGATATAGGCCCCCTGGCCGCCATCCGCAAAGGCAGCAAAGTTACCCTTGTTTACCAGAAAGGCACAGTCCAAATCCGTACTACAGTTGAAGCTCTGGAAGACGGCGGCCCCGGCGATACCATCGCCGTGCGTAACCTCGACAGTAAAAAAACCATTTACGG
>CAZJOG010000325.1:0-1720 GCA_964547565.1 uncultured Desulfovibrionaceae bacterium | reverse complement strand
CAAGTTCCCTGTCAACCGCAGGGGTACAGCAGCATACGGCTGGTGTTCCAACAAAAGAGGTTTGTATGTCGAGTGTTTTTTTTCCGCCGCCTTCTCTGGTTTTCCAGCAACTGGTAAATATGGGCCCTACACCGGAGGAGCCTTTTCCACCAGTGAATATTTGGGAAACGCCCCATGATTTTTTGCTGTATTGTTCTATACCGCATGTGGAATGTGAACATTTTTTTTATCAGCCGGAAGAAAACAGCGTTGTTGTATCAGGGTACATCCCGGAAGAAAAAGGGACCTATGTACGCCAGGAACGTATGATCGGAAAATTTTCCCGCCGTATTATTTTACCTTTGGAATTTACACACAATATTTCCGCACAAATCAACAATGGGATTGGTTGCCTGCGTGTACCCAAAAAAAATTCCCTACCATTCCATGGAAAATTTTTAAAAGATACCCTTGGGGATATACATACCGTTGCCCACCACAGGGAACGCCCTGTTACAGATATTCTTGCTCTGGATACTGGTTTTGTTATATACGCAGAAGTACCCGGCGTTCTTGCAGAAAATTTGCGTATAGAACGCACGGGGAATTCTATACAAATATACGGACGCACCAATTTTACCATGAAGGAAAAAGCGTCTCTTCTTACGCTGGAATTTAGTGAAGTAGAATACGCTTTGGAAATAGCTTTGCCTATGCCAGAGCGTGGAGAAGAAATACAAGCAACACTTAAAAATGGCGTACTCAAAATCTTTATTCCCCTTACACCCATTAAGGAGGCCAACCCTGCCCGGGTAATACCTGTGCGGGAAGTTTAAGTACAAGGGGGCCTTCTGGCATACAGCGCGCCACTGTGTGACGCGCTTTTTCTGCAGGAAAAATCAATAATAATAATTGTTTTTAAGAAATAGATATCTCCTTCAAAAAAGACTTGACCTTCTGCAATTCTTTGCGTATTTTTCTTTGGTTAGTTCTACGGGTCATTAGCTCAATTGGTAGAGCAGCTGACTCTTAATCAGTTGGTTCGGTGTTCAAGTCACCGATGGCCCACCATAAAAATCAAGCCTTTGCGGGTAAAACTGCAAAGGCTTTTTTTGTTCGGGCTACCACCGGGCTACCACCAAAAAAATTTATCCATATCCCTAGCGGCTTATTTACCCTTTTTTAATGCCTCTGAAATCTCGGGATAACAAAAAGCCCACACTTAATGGCGGGCTATACTCTATTGTTATTTATGCTTTAATTGCTTATGGAAAACTCCACTCGTTAAAAAGTTGCGTCATTTCCCTTTTTTGGGCAAGCAAGGCAATAAATTTGTTGCCATTTTCCGTGGATATTTCCCCGCGTAACATACTGTCTAAAATAATTATAGCAGACTTTTTGGGGTCATCGAGCGGTAAATCCATTTCTGGCAAAGGGGTATCAAGCTTTGTTGGAAGAAGGCGGGATAGGCAAAAACTAAGTGCCTGCATATCGCCTTCTTTTGCCTTCTCTATCACGGCACGGGTAAGGGCTTCTGCTTCCCCCTCCAAAAGCTCCAGTGCGGCAAGGGTGGCTTTATTTCTGCTCCCTTTTGGCCTGCCTGCGGGATTACCACTTTGCCCCTTCTCAAAAGGCTTCCCTCTCTGTTTTTTCGTTGTATTTTCAGCCATAAAATTTTCCTTTTTAGTAAAAAAGTTCCAACACTGGCAACACTGTTCAATACTGCCAGCATTGCCACTAT
>CAZJOG010000324.1:0-1726 GCA_964547565.1 uncultured Desulfovibrionaceae bacterium | reverse complement strand
AGGCGTGTATACAGAACGGGAACTGCACCACATCCGCATGCTGTATGCAGAACTTGTTTCCCTGTGCGACAGATACCTGGGCCAGCTTTTAGACACTGTGCGCCGTCTTGGTTTTGAAGAAAACACCTTGTTTATGATGGTTTCCGACCACGGCGAACCCATGGGCAATGGCGAACATGGCCACGGCCTGATGCGCAAAAGCCGCCCCTGGCCGTATGAAGAACTGGTACACGCCCCCATGCTGCTGCGCGCCCCTGGTATTAAAGCCGGTCAGCGTATCAAAGCTTTTGTGCAAAGTGTGGACGTTGCCCCCACAGTCTGCGACTGGCTGGGCATTGGCGTACACCCCGACATGCAGGGTCACTCTCTGTTGCCGCTTGTGCGTGGTGAAGTGGCAAAAGTGCGCGACTTTGCCATTTCCGGCTACTATTCCAAGTCCTGGGCTATTTTCACAGACGACTGGTCATACATCCACTGGCTTGCCACAGACAAGTATGATAAGTACGGCAACAACTACCAGGGCGAAGGCATGAGCTCTGCCGCCGGTCACCTTAAGGCCGTTGGTGGTAAAACCCCGTTCTGCGAAGGCAGTTCTCCGGAAACCCTTGCCAAAATGAAGGAAGAAGGAAAACTGGATGAAATGCTTACCGCCAAGGAACGCCAAAAGGCCGGCGCTACAGTGGACGGTGAAGAACAGTGGACCTGCACCCCGGGTTCCTCCAGCAAAGTGCCGGATAAGGACGAACTGTACGAACGCAAGAAAGATCCTTTTATGCTGCACAATGTGATTGACCAATACCCGGATAAAGCCAGAGAACTCCTTACCACCCTCCGCGCGTTTATTGACGAAGTAAAAGCGTAATAATGTAAAAGAGTGTATCTTTTTTCCAGAGTATACTTAATGCTCTTCCTTTAACATAACAAAGCCCCCATCCACAGGCATACCAGTGGATGGGGGCTTTGTTTTTTAATATTTACGGCTTTACAAGAAAATCTATCACATCCGCTGTATCCGCACCGGAAAAAACATTTTCCAGCACAGTGGGGGGCAGTTGTGCCAAAGCCTGGCGGAAATTTTCTTCCCTGTGCGGAATACCTGTAAGGGCCAACTCCACAGATTCCCGCGCGCCGTCTTCCTGACAAAAAAAGTCCCCAAAAATTTTACACGATTGTACCACGCCTTTGTCTACCGTAAGGCAAAGCTCTACAGCGCCCCACGGGAAACGATTGCGTTTTTTGGCTGTAAACGCAGGGGAATGGCCATAATTCCAATCCCATGAGCGGTATTTTTCTGCTGCCAGTTTTTCTGCCTGGTCCAGTAAATCCGGGGAAAGTGTGCGGTGTTCCGGCGCTATGTTGTCCATAAGTTTTTGGGCAATACACATAACCAGATCTTCCCGCTCCATGCTTTTAAGGGGTTCTGGCAAAAATTCCCGCAAATTCGCCACGCGGCTTTTATGGGAAGCCACACCTTTAGAAAGATATTTATCCGGGTTACCTGTCAGGGCATGGCCCAGCACACTGGCATCCAAGTCCACCATCAAAGTGCCGTGCTGCAACACACATGGCCCACTGCGGCGTTTGGCGCTGCCGGATATTTTGCGGCCATCCACTGTTATATCATTACGGCTGCTCATTTCTGCCTTTACACCAAGCTGCCACAAAACCCAGATAACAGGCTCCAGAAACTGCGAAAAATCCGGCATGGGGCCTTTGCCCACATACT
>CAZJOG010000323.1:0-1741 GCA_964547565.1 uncultured Desulfovibrionaceae bacterium | reverse complement strand
CACAACAGGGAACAGCAAGGCCATATCGCAGCCCTCCCGCACAGATGGCGGGGGGCCCACCACCTGCACGGGAAGATTGGCTCCTTTTAGCAGACGCTCTGCCCGTATCACTTCGGAAGTATGGGAGAAAAGTAAATACCCTTCCCCTATGCCGGAAAATGTTTCCATTGGTTGTGACCTGTGGAATAAACGGTGGAGCTTCTGCCGGAGAGTCATCTTAATTCAAGCCTCCATACGCCATCTGGCTGTGCTTCTTCTGCAACAGTGTACCCAAGTTTTGCGGCAGCACGCTTTACATTTTCGTGGCTGGCTTCATTATCCACAAGTACATCACGCGGGCCATGGCCTTTTTTTTCCGCATCATACACCATAAGCACGGGCTGGGGGCAGGAAAGCCCGCATGTATTAATACATTCCATAGTTCCCTCCTAGGCTTTTGCGCGGTTCATAAAACCAATAACACAGCATACCACAAAACCAATAATGGTTGCCTGGGCCCCGTATTGACCAATGCCTGCGGCAGAGCTGGCAATACCAAAATTGTGCGCTAAAGCTGCGCCTACAAGTACACCCAGGGCAAAAATAGCGGCGTCGCCATCCCCTTCGCCGGCCAGCACAAGCTGACGGCCCGGGCATGCACCCGCAAGCGCAAAAGCCAAACCTGCGGTCAGCATGCCTAAAAAGTTCCATAATCCGTCGGAATGTGCCACTGGCTGGCCTTCAAAACCCCAGTTAAAGCTGCCCAGTACCATATTCAGCACCATAACGACAGCAAGCATGGCTAAAACGCCAAATAACAGATGGAATTGTTTAAATAAAATAACATCACGCACAGCGCCCATGGTGCAAAAACGGCCTCTTTGCGCCAGAAAACCGATAACCAGCGCTGCCCCAAGGGACAAAAGGAAAGGCGCGTGCATGGAACCCGGGCCAGATGTGGAATAAAACAAAATGCCGCTTTTTTCTTCCCCGGTAATTTGCGGGAAAAGCAGATACAAAATAAGCAGACCCACCATAAGCCCGGGGAAAACCCACCCGGCTATTTTGGCCTGGCTTTGTGTTCTGCCAAGGGAATAGCCTGCTTTAAAAAAGCGTGTGCCTACCCAAATACCCACCACAAGACCGGCTAAACCAAAAAGCGCATTAGCATCCCCGCCGGCAAGGCGAAGAATAGCACGCCACGGGCAACCCAAAAATACCAGCGCGCCCACAACAGCCACCATACCCAGCACAAAACGTGTAAGAGGTGCAGAACCGGAACGTGGTTTAAAATTACCAAACGCCAGTGCGGCTACCAGAGAACCCAGCACCAGCCCCATAATTTCCGGGCGCAGATACTGCACAATAGCGGCTCTGTGTAAACCAAGAGCGCCCGCCATATCACGTTCAAAACACGCGATACATATACCCATATTAGGCGGGTTACCATTATGCTGCAGGATAATGGCCAAAAGGCCAATCACAGCGCCCACCACAACAATACCGGTTGTGGTGGCAAAAAAATTCTTTTGTACTTTCATGTTTACCTCTTCTTCGCAAAGAAACAGAATACCATGCCGGTATCCACCGTGCGGAAGAAGAGCAAAGGCATTTCTCCCGCACTACCCCTGCCAGGGAACCGCCCGGGTTCCCCTTAAAGCGTATCAATGCCAGTTTATGCGGGACATTATGCCTCCTGATGTCCATAACATTACTATGGGAAAGATAGTAAGCGTCAGGGCAGATAAAAAATATTTTTGCT
>CAZJOG010000322.1:0-1742 GCA_964547565.1 uncultured Desulfovibrionaceae bacterium | reverse complement strand
TTTAACGCCTTCTTCCCCAAGCAAACTTTTGACAAGATTAGTGGCTTCTGCCCGTTTGCCCACTGCTTCTAGGTTTTGCACCTTATCTGCCAGTTCTAAAAAAATGCTGTCTGCGTTTTTTATTTCGCCTTTGGCATTTTTAGGGTTAATGCCTGCTTTTTTAAGCAGGCTCATCTGGGTTTTATCCCCAGAAGCCGCCTTCATAGAGGCATCTTGGAGCTTTATAAAGCTTTTTTCCAACTGTTCGTTACTTACATCGGACAAGCTGGCGGCATGGGCGTATTCTTGCCATGTTTTAATGCCAACACCTGCACGGGCAGAAGCTTTTGCGGCGGCATCCCCCGCGTTGGCCGTGCTTTTGGCAAGGGCAAAAATGCCCCCACCAGCCGCCCCAAACACCAAGGAAAGTTTGCCGGCAAGGCCAGAAACGGTGCCAATAAGTGCCTTACCTTCACCCACAACCCCTTGTATGGACTTACCAACCCCCTTCACTTCTCCTGAAAGTCTATTCAAACCAGTTGCACGGGAAAGAGAGGCAAAGGATGTTTGCATACGCCCCACCTTGGCAGAAACAGCGTCCACTTTGCTATTAAAACCGCTAAAGACTGCGGAGAACTTATCCACCGCGCCAATAACCAGTTCAAACTTGCTTTGTTTTGTATCTGCCATGTGGTATTCCTACTTTAAAGCCTTTTGGGTATCTGAAAGACAGGAAGCCCAAAAAGCCAAATCTGCCGCTGTAAGCGAAAGAAGTTCAGAAGGTTGCCAGTGGAAGGTAAAAGCCATAAGCCCTAAACATTCCTGCCAGTCGCTGGGGAATCTTCGAAAAAATCGGTTACAACCCCCGATAAAGCCATGAAATCTGGCATTTTCATGGTTCTGATTATGGGCGTTGGCACGCCTGTAAGGCGGCTGGCAACCTCGCAAATATCATCAAATTTTAGGTTGGAAATACTTATGCCCCTAAGATCACCCGCCACCATTTCGCGGGGAATTGTGAGGGTGTTTATGGTTTCATCCCCATGCTGTATGGGGCTTTTTAATGGAATTTTGATAGGTTCAAACATAAAATCTCCTTTATGCAGCCGTTTCGACTGCGGGGGTGGAAGATTCCCAGCGCACCGCAATTTCACCCTCATCGGTTGTCACCGTGCCTTCACCTGCGTACCAAGCGTTGGAAAGCACAATCATTTTGCCGTTTACCAGTTCCAACGTGACCGTGACGCCGTCTTGACTGGTAAGGGTGGAAAGATCCAGCGTACCTTTGTCTGTTATCGCCCCTTCAATATAGGGGATTTGCTGGGTTTCTTTGTACCCATGTATGCGATCTGCCCCTATAATGGCGTCCCGTTTGGGATTGCCCAGATTATAGGAGAAACTGCCCTTAGCGTCCTGTTGCGCGCCGTCTATTTTGATCCAGATTTGTCCAGCGCGGCGGTTGTTTGTATTGTTTTCCATGAAAATCACCTATTTTTTACTGATAAATGAGTAAGTTGATGTGGTTTTGTAAATATTTGAACAAAGTAACCAAATATTTACACAATATGACGAAATAAGGTGCCGGCCACCTCAAATTGATTGACCAAATCGGGGCGCATAAGCCAGTCCAGCCTGTTTTCATTTTTCGCGTTGCGCTCGCACAGAAGGCTTTTTTTGAATTGCTCGCTTCCTTCCACAAGTCCCATTGGCAGCCAGGCGCTTTCAAAACGCGCTATGGCTTCTGCACGGCCTAAACTTGGCGT
>CAZJOG010000321.1:0-1755 GCA_964547565.1 uncultured Desulfovibrionaceae bacterium | reverse complement strand
TATCTGCCGTGATCCCCACTGTAAGCCGATGCAGAAATCCATTGGCTTCTCTATTTACGGACAAACAAAGAGCCGGGAAATCCCGGCTCTGTCCTCTTCTTACTTACCTGCCAACCAAATCATCAATCACATGCACCAAGTTACCAATCTCCGGCTTAGATAACTGCGCATTTGCTCCCAGTGATTCGCCCTTTTTCTTCATTTCATCATTCACAAGTGATGAAAAGATAATAACTGGAATATGTGCTGTTTCACTGTCATCTTTAATCAGCTTTGTCAGTCTGTGACCGTCCATAACAGGCATCTCTATATCGGTTATTACACATTGAACGTGCTTATCCAATGTTTTGTCATTCTTACATGCCTGAATAACATCATAAGCCTGTTTCCCATTCTCTGTGTGTATCAGATTCGTATAACCTGCATGCTTCAGTGAGTCAACAATAAGTTTATTAAGCCCAAGTGTACCGGCAAGGGAAATAGCTTCCTGCGAAACACCTTCCATCAGGCAGCCATCGCCCACAAAGACATAGGTAAAATGATCCACAACAGGGAAATTGGGCTTGTTAAAGGTTTCCGCAAGCATACGTTCTGCCATAGCAAAGCCTACGGCAGAAGCAAGCCCCTGCCCCAGAGGGCCTGTGCTTATTTCTACCCCGGGTGTGCGCCCGTGTTCCGGATGACCGGGTGTTGCAGAACCAAACTGGCGGAAATTGCGTATATCTTCCATAGAAACCGCATACCCTGTAAGATGCAGAAGGCCGTAAAGCAGCATGGAAGCATGGCCATTGGAAAGAATAAAACGGTCCCTGTTATACCATTGGGGATTGCTTGGGTTGTGTTTAAGAAAATCGCGCCAGAGTACCTCCCCCATTTGCGCCATACCAAGCGGCGCACCAGGGTGGCCGGATTTGGATTTTTCTATGGCATCAATAGCAAGGGCACGCAAAGCATTGGCAAGTTCCACACGGCTGGGCATAAAGGCTCCTCAAAAAACACGGGGGGTTAAACTGTTTGTTGCACAGACGCATGCATAAATTCCGCAAGGCGTACACCATACGAAGGCGCATTAAAAAACGCGCTACCAGAAACCAGAACATCCGCCCCTTTTTGGACAAGGGAAGCGGTATTATCCACACTTACCCCCCCATCCACCTGGATAAGAAAATTCTGGCCACTTTGGAGGCGTTTATTGCGCAAATCTTCCAGCTTCCTGTACGTTGTTGGCAAAAAACTTTGCCCCCCAAAACCTGGGTTTACAGACATAAGAAGCACCATATCCACATCTGCCATCACATAATCCAACGTATTAAGGGGTGTGGCAGGGTTAAGCGCAAGCCCGGCCTGCAAACCAAGGCCCCGTATGGCCGCCAGCGTGCGCTGTATATGGCGCGTGGCTTCCGCATGGATAACAAGCATATTGGCACCTGCACGGGCAAAATCTTCCAAGTGTCGTTCCGGCGCTTCTATCATCAGGTGCACATCAAAAAAAAGCTTGCTGTGAGGCCGCAAAAGTTTCACCACATGCTGACCAAAAGTTATATTAGGCACAAAGGAACCATCCATCACATCCCAATGCACCCAGGAAAGACCGGCTTCCTCCAGGCGGGCAAGCTCCTGCCCCAGTGCCGCCATATTGGCAGAAAGAAGGGAGGGGGAAAGTATCATTCAACCTCCTGATCAGGGATAGTGGGCAAAAATGAATTTTCTGCAGGCGGCGTTTCCTGCACGGCTGATCCACCCACATGCGCGTGT
>CAZJOG010000320.1:0-1764 GCA_964547565.1 uncultured Desulfovibrionaceae bacterium | reverse complement strand
GGGGGTGTAAGAGGGTTAGAGCATATCCAAAAATTATTGCAATAAGTTGCGATAATTTCTAAAGGCTGGGTGCTATTCTTCTTCCCACTTAATAAAGCCGGGGTTCACGTCTACCATGGCGTTCACAATAAGTTCTACCAGGCCTCCGTACTGGATACTGTTTTTCTCCAGCAGGTCGTTATGTTCCAGCATTTCGCGGATTTGCCCCTTACAGTTGGAGCAGGGCGCGCAAACATACTTTTTGGTTTCAGGGCCAAGGCATTCGCTGAAGGCGCCGCAGATTTGCTGCATCTTCTTACGGCCGGAGATGTTCATACGCCAGCCTTCAATATTATTCCGGGTCATAATGGCAAAGCCAGAACCACCGCCGCAGCAGTAGTTATCCACACCATTGGGGGTCATTTCACGGAATTGCGGAGCAATAGCGTGCAGGATTTCCCGCTGGGGTTTCACCACACCCATCAAACGCACCACGTTGCAGGGGTCGTGCAGGGTCACGGGGAAATTATTCCGGCTGGGGTCAAGTTTCAGTTTGCCGCCAAGTACGATATCACGCAGAATGGGGAAGCAGCTTTCGCGCGGGATTTGTAATTCCGGCGGGAGAACGCGGTCTGCAATAACGGAAATAGCCTTGTGGGCGTGGCCGCATTCGCCTACCACAATACGTTTGACACCAAGCTTTTTGGCGGCCTGGGCGTGGAGCAGGGCGATACGGGCGGTTTGTACGTCATCGTAAAAGAGGCCATAGTTGACAGAATCATAGCCAACAAGGTCACTGCTGAGTGTCCAGGAAAGACCGGCAGCGTTAAAGATAAGGGAGAATGCGGCAATATTGTCTGGCCAGGCCATAATTTCGCCGGCATTGTGGATAAGCAGAATATCTGCGCCTTCCACGTCCCACGGGGTTTTGATTTCGCAGCCTGTTATTTCGGAATAATCTTCGTCGATAAATTCCACGTTTTCAATAACAGTTGCGGGGGTCATGCCTGTAGAAGAGCCGTTTTTCAGTTGCAGCATGGTGCCTTTTTCGTGCAGTTCGCGGGGGGCAATGCCAAATTCCTGGCTGAAAAGCTTACGCAGTTCGCGGGCAATAAGGCCGTTATCCACACCAATGGGGCAGGTTTGGGCACAGCGGCGGCATACGTTACAGCGGTAGGCAAGTTCTGCAAGACGGGCAACGGTTTTCCAGTTCAGCTGGGTATCACCGTAACGCCATTTGGCGAGGGGCTCTTTTTTGACATACTGCTTGTATATGCGGCGGAACAATTCGGAGCGGAAGTTGGGGCGGTACATATCATGCCCGCCGGTGGCTTCGTAAAGGTGGCAGGCTTCGGAGCAGGAGTTACACTGGGCACAGTATTCCATGGTGGTGTCCAGCATGCAGAGGAAGGTCCAGTTATTTTCCGGCGTAAACAGCTTGCGCATGCCGTCAATAAACTTGTTTACCATTTCCTCTTCTTCTTCCGGTGTTTTGGGCATAGGCATCTGGAGCACGTTTACATCGTCCAGAAGAACGCAAAATTCGTCCTTTTGGGCATCTGTGTAGGGTTTCCAGTCAAAGTCTTCAAAATCCACAGGAAGTTTGATAAAGCGCTCAGGGTCCACAGAGGTCATTTGACCTTCAGCGGTGGGCATATCATTAAAGGTAAGATCTGTTTTCATTAAAATTACTCCTTGCCTTCTTTGGCTTCAGGCTGGGCAGTAGGGTTGGTGGTGGCTACTTCAGCACAGGTTTTTTTTCCGTCGCCCTTTATGTGGGGGGCC
>CAZJOG010000319.1:0-1802 GCA_964547565.1 uncultured Desulfovibrionaceae bacterium | reverse complement strand
GCAAGCAAAGCGCGATGGTGGGCGGCGCAAACCCCAGAGGGGTTTGTCATTCGTCAGTTGAGGGTCAGGGGGCGAGAAGCCCCCTGTTCATCTTCCATCCCACACCCCCTTATGCCCTTCCCACTCTTAACTTTTGCCGCCGCATGCCGAAGAGAAATGTAGCGGGAGGCCGTATGAAAAAAACCATTCTTTCCATTTTGCTGTGTACCGGCATGCCTTTTGTCGCCCTTGCGGCAGAGGAGAAAACGGATGGGGTCTTTAACGCGGCCACTCCTTTGCAGGTTAAGCCGCATGGTTCTGTTACCCTTCAGGACGGCAATCACAAGCTCTTTTTGGACCAGGGTTTTACAGAAGGCCTGCTTGTGCCGGATGTAAACGGCGGGTATGTATTAATACCCGGGCAGGAGCGCCAGCCACCCAACCCCGCCATGCTGGACGCCCAGGAAATAAAGCTGAAAGTGCGCGAACTTGCGGCCCAACTTTTTGAAACCTGGCCTATAGAAAACCTGCGTGGCCTGGTTGCCTTACCTACCACCTTTGTTTCTCTGGATAATTTTAATCAAACCTCTCCTCTTGGCCGTTATTTTGCCGAAACCCTTATGTACGAATGTAATACCCGCGGCATACCCGTGCGGGAATACCGTATGGCTTCCTCCATCAAAATAAAACCCCAGGAAGGGGAATTTATCCTCTCCCGGGCGCTTTCCAGTGTTAAACCGGACGCCAATACCTCCGCCGTTCTTGTGGGTACCTACTACCGGGACTCCGACGCCCTGTTTATCAATGCTCGCCTTGTCCGGCCGGACGGCATAGTCCTGCGCAGCGGGCAAGTTATTTTGCCCACAAAAGGCCTTGCCGACCGCATGAGCCGCCCCCCTGTTTCCCAAAGCGCCAGAGCCTATGTGGCACCTCCCCCGCCTGAACCCTTTTCCTCCGGCACCCTCAAAATCCGTCAGGGTAACAGGTAAAACCATGAAAAAAATCCTCCATTTTGTTTTCCCTCTCGCCCTTGTCTTTTCCCTTTGCCTGCTGCCCGCCTGCGCCAATTCCTCCAAAGTTGTCGCCGTTGCCGAAAGCGAAGAAACTATCGCCAACTGGCAAATTGCCCAGGGCCTTCAGGCAGAGGGCCGTTACGAACTCGCCCGCCAGTATTACGCGCTCGCCCTCGCTACCGCGCTTACAAAAAGCGCTGTCTCCCAAATAGAACGCGCCCTCGCAGGGGTTGACCTGCAAATAAAAACTATGCGTTAAACGCAAAGACAGGTAGCGTATGCGTCGCCGATTACTCTATCTTTTCCTCTTTGTTTCCCTGCTGCTCCCCCTTACCGCAGCCGCCTTCGACTGGCCATGGGATACAAAAGGAACTGTCCCCAAAGCCGCAGACTTTATGTCCGCCCAAATGGACCTGCAAGTGCAGGAACGCTCTAAAGTCGCCACGCGCGCCGGCGTTACCATTGCCTGCACAGTGCCCGTCTCCCTTACAGAACTCAATAAAACCAATCCCCTCGCCAGACAAATGATGGAAGAAATGTCCCGCGGATTCGTACAGGCCGGCTACTATGTGGACGAAGTGCGTATGGGAAAAGAAATTATTATGACCCCCGATAAGGGCGAATTCCTGCTCACGCGCGACCTTAAACAACTGGCAGAAAAACAGGTTGGGACCATGCTCGCCCTCGTGGGTACATACACCATCACCAAAGACAGCGTGCGCTTTAATATGCGCCTCCTGCACGTTACCACAGGCCAGGCTGCCGCCCAGATGCCCGCCGAGTGGACCCGGCGGGAGAGGACCACGTTTT
>CAZJOG010000318.1:0-1806 GCA_964547565.1 uncultured Desulfovibrionaceae bacterium | reverse complement strand
GAAAATGAAAAATGTATTACCAAAAAAAGGGAAGGTAAAAATTATCTTCCATAATGGTGAAGGTGAAGCGGGCAAACAGGCCATATTTGCTTCTTTGAATGGTAAGGCTGTGAATATCCCCCGCAATCAGGAAGTGGTTTTGGATGTGGGTTTAGTGCGTGGTGTGTTTGGCCACTCCATGTTTACAGAACATAGCCCTGCCAAAGATGGGCGCGGGGTGGAACTCACGGGCAACCAGATACCCCGTTATACTTACGAAATTTTGGACGTTTACCCGGAAAAAGAAATTGTTGAGCCTCCGGCAAAAATTCCCCTGTCCAAAGGTGGTAAGGGCAAAGCAGGTGAGGTAAAGCCTACGGATACCGCTGATCCCTCTATCCCCCCTGAAGACACTGAAGAAAACAAAGACCCTGATGATACAGGGGAGAACACCCCTGATGGAAACGAGGCTGTGTAATGTTCGCTTCTGCCATTCTCTCCCGTGTGTGGGATGATTTGCACGATGAAGAAGGTATCCGCTTTACAACGGAAAACCTTCTTGCCTGGCTTTCGGATGCGCAAAGAGCCATTGTACTTTTGCGCCCGGATGCCGGGGCAGTTACAAAAGTGGTGACGCTTCTTGCAGGTGCTACACAGCAAATGTTGCCCGCAAATGGGGTGCGTTTCCTTGGTGTTTTGCGCAACATTAAGGCAGATGGAAAATCAGGCAGGGCTGTTATGCTGACAACTCTGGAAGCTCTAAACGCTGGTGCGCCTTTATGGCATGTTGGCGGGCTTTCCCCTGAGGTATTTGAATACGCGCCGGATGAAAACACCCCCACCATTTTTTGGGTATCCCCACCCCCTGCGGAAAATGTGCAGGTAGAAATAAAGTACGCTGTAGAACCACCAGAAATAACACGCGTGGGAGATGAACTTGCCGTTTTTGGTACATTTGCAGAACCTTTGCGGGAATACATGCTTTACCGTGCGTATGCCAGAAATGACGCGCAATTTGACTACCAGGCACGCGCCAACTTCCATTTGCAACGGTTTTATACAGCCATTGGCGATGAACAGAAGGCTCGTATCCTTTCCAGCCCGTTGAATGAACTGGGAGGAGGGAAATAATGTTGTTTGTACCGTGGAGCGATTTTGTTGACCAGGTTGCACTTTCGGTAAAAGGCGCGCCTGTAGCTGTGCAGGTTCAGGCTATCAAAGCGGCTACTATCCGCTTTTGCCATGCGGCACGGGTGTGGAGCCATGTTTCGCAAAAAGCGGATATTCTGGAAAATGAAACAAAATACGGTTTTGTTTTCCCGGATATGGAAGCCCAGGTGGTGGGCGTAAAAAGTTTTCGGCTAAATGGACAGGAACTTGTGCCTGTTAATATGCACGAGTGGCCTTATGGTGACACCACAACAGGCATCCCTCAGATATGGCGGGAAGAAGAACCGGGTTTTGTGGTGCTGTGGCCTTGCCCAAACAAATATATGCCAGAGGTTATGGTTGTGCATGTAGACCTTGCCCCAACACTGGAAAGTGCAAAAGCCCCCAAGTTTTTGCTTGAGCATTACAGAGAAGGCATTAAATGGGGCGCTTTAGCAGAACTTACCAATACCCTGGGGCAAAGCTGGGGTAACCCCAACATGGCTATTGCGGACTATGAGGCACGATTCCGCAAAGAAATAGCGCGGGCGCGGATTTTAGAAAACATGGGCGGTGCTGCCGGAAAAGCTCTTAGACTGCAAGCCCCCAGAAGCTTTTGCTGTTAGAGGAATACACCCATGTCAGGAAAAGCTTTTTCAAACATGCACCGCTTTATCA
>CAZJOG010000317.1:0-1825 GCA_964547565.1 uncultured Desulfovibrionaceae bacterium | reverse complement strand
ATTCTGACCCCTGTCTCCCCCGTGACAGCCTGGCCCCTTGGTTTTATCCAGGAACCTCTGCGTATGTATTTTATGGATATTTTTACCTTGCCCCTTAACCTTTCTGGCTTGCCGGGCCTTGCGTTCCCTGTTGGCCTTGCCCCTGCTTCCAACGGGAACACCACCCGACTGCCCGTTGCCATGCAGCTTGTTGGCAAACCCTTTGAGGAAAATACACTCTTTGAACTTGCTAAACCCATTGTGGATGCCCGTGGCACAGCCAACCTCTGCGGGAAGGAAAATCTGGGCTAGAGTCTAAACTCCCGGGCTTTTCGCCACCAGACCCCGGCTGGGCAAGTCCCCCTGTTTCAGCTATTTGAAGCTGCTTTGCCTTGGAGATACTGTAACAATAATGCTGTTATACTTTCATGTGCCATTCTGCCGCACCAAGTGCGCCTATTGCGGTTTTTACTCAGAACCGCTGAATCTTCGCACCGCACAGGTGGAAGAAGAATGGGGCAGCAGCCAGAGCGACCGCCTGCAAATATGGCTGGATACCATTTTATACGAAATGGCCAGCTATGCCGATAAACTGGGCAAAACTTCCATAGAAACCATCTTTTTTGGCGGAGGCACCCCCTCCATCCTGCCCCCTTCTATCATTGGCCTTCTGCTGGAAAAAGCCGCCAAATACTTCCGTATTTCTTCCGGCGCAGAAATAAGCATGGAGGCCAACCCGGAATCACTCACCCGCGAAAATGCCGCCAGTTACCTGAAGGCCGGCATTAACCGCGTTTCCCTTGGGGTGCAAAGCCTGGACGATACCCTGCTGCCTACCCTTGGGCGTATCCACACCAGCATGGATTCCCTGCGGGCCTATAATTCCCTGCGCGCCGCCGGCTGTAGCAATGTTGGCCTTGACCTTATGTGGGGTCTGCCCGGCCAAACTGTCACCAACTGGCTCTCTACCCTCCAGGAAGTAAAACGCCTCCGGCCAGAACATATCTCCTGCTACGGCCTCTCCATAGAAGAAAATACCCTCTTCTCCGCCTTTGATAAAGCCGGCACGCTCGACTTGCCCGCAGAACGCGACCAGGCCTTTATGTATATGCGCGGCGCCGAACTTCTGGAAGAAGCCGGATTCCTCCAGTACGAAATTTCCAATTTCGCCCGCATGGGCTACGCCTGCCGCCATAATGTGGGATACTGGGAAGGCACGGACTACCTTGGCCTTGGCCCTTCCGCCACCTCTACCCTTAACGGCATACGCTGGACAAACCCCCGCTCTATAGACGAATGGCGCGCCCTTGTCGCCAAACGCGCCTTTATGCCCCAAAAAGAAATACTCACCAACACAGAACGCGTGCTGGAACTTGTTATGCTGCGCCTGCGTACTACACGCGGCCTGCGCGTTAAAGCCTACACAGAACTTACAGGCCGTAACTTCCTCCAGGACCATAAACCCCTCCTCCACGCACTGGCGAAAAATTCCCTCATCCGTATCCGCCATGGCTACGTTAACCTGACACGCTCCGGTATGCTGGTCTCTAACAGCATACTCGAACACCTCTTCCGCGACGTGCAGAAGATTGTTGGGGGGGGAGAGTTTGTTGGGGGGGATAATCCCCCCCAAACCCCCTTATTGCCGTGAGGATGCCGCTTGCGTGTTGCTACGCAACACCGCTGCGCGGCATCCTCACGGAATAATTGGTTTTGGAAAGGTTTTACTATGGTTTTCCCACAAACCTGCGCTTTTGGTTTACCGTTAAAAGCTTGTGTATATCGTAAGCAGTTTTCTTAAAATTAAAAATTTCATTCCCGAAAAAATCGAGCCTGCGAGATTTTT
>CAZJOG010000316.1:0-1831 GCA_964547565.1 uncultured Desulfovibrionaceae bacterium | reverse complement strand
CTTTTCCGCTTTTTTGATATTATAAAACCCTGGCCCGTCCGCTGGGCACAAGATACCTTCCCCACAGAATATGGCGTTATGGCAGACGATGTGCTGGCCGGCCTGTACTCCCTGTTGTTGCTTGTGCTTGCCATGTTTTGTGTTGAGCTTCTTGTCCAGCTGCATGTCCGTTGATTTGCCATGGCAAAATTTCTTGCATTTGATTATGGCACAAAACGTGTAGGCGTCGCCCGTACAGACCCGGAAGGCCGTATGGCTTTTCCCCTCTGCACACTTTTTAAAAAAAGCCGCGACGCCTTTTTTTATGAAATTTCCCTTCTTATAGAACAGGAAGCCCCTCTTGCCCTTGTTGTTGGCCTGCCCCTTTATCAGGATGGCGCAGAATGTCTGGCCACACGCCAGGCCCGGAATTTTGCCGCCAGCTTAACCCGCCGTTTTCCCCAGCCTGTTTACCTTATGAATGAAGTGCTTTCCAGCTTTGAAGCAGAACAGGATTTGCGCGAATGTGGTCTTTCCCTTGCCAAAGCAAAAACTTTTGAGGACCAGCAGGCGGCCGTGCGCATTTTACAATCCTTCCTTTCTGCCCCCACCCCGCCCAAAGCCCTTCCCCCCGCCCCGTATAGAGCGGATTTGTAAACCTGTTCCCCCCAACCCCATATCCCTGCCGGCCATGAAAAAAATTTTCCTTACCTCTTTTTCCCTGATTGTTGTATTGCTTCTTCTTTTAAGCGCTTGGATTTTTTATGAATCCCGCGCTTTTCTTCATACCCCGCCCCAACCTGCGGAAACAGCAGAAAACCGCGTTATCGAAATCCAGCAAGGCGAAAACCTTACCCAGATCACCCGCAAACTGGAAGAATTAGGGCTGGTGACAGACGCCTTCCGCTTTAAACTCCTCGTGCGCCTGAAACAACAGGATACCCAGCTTCAGGCAGGCCGCTTTTTACTCAATACAGGCTGGTTGCCGGAACGCGTGCTGGAAGAAATTGTCACCGGCAAAGCCTTGCTTTCCCGCCTGACTATCCGCGAAGGCCTTACCTGGTGGGAAGTGGCCGCCCTGCTTGAAAAAGAAGGCTTTGCCACAGCGGACGATTTTACCCGTATTATCCATGACCCGGAATTTCTCAGGCATCACGGCATCCCCTTCAAAAATGCAGAAGGCTTTCTTTACCCGGAAACATATTTTATCCATAAACCTAACCCCGATGCCCTGGACGAAAAAAGCGCCCGCGATATTGCCAACCGCCTTGTCTATACCTTTTGGCAACGTACCACCCCCCTGTTCCCTAATGGAAAAAAACCAGCCACCAGTGAACTTAAACGCCTGCTAGCCCTTGCCTCTATCATAGAAAAAGAAACCTCCCTGCCAGAAGAACGTAATCGTGTGGCAGGTGTTTATTCTAACCGCCTTAAAACTAATATGCTGCTCCAGGCCGACCCTACCGTTGCCTATGGTCTGGGCCCCGATTTTAAAGGCCCACTCCTGAAAAAACATCTGGAAGACGCCAAAAATCCCTATAATACCTATGTGAACGTGGGCCTGCCACCCGGCCCAATATGCTCCCCCAGCGCCGCTTCCATAAAAGCCGCCATCTCCCCGGAAAACCACAGCTACTATTACTTTGTCGCCCGCTCCACCAACCCCAAAGAAGGTCACGTTTTCTCCAAAACCCTCCAGGAACATAACCGCGCCGTCCAATCCTACCGCCGCGCGCAGGGCAGGTAGGGGGAAGGGAGAGTGTTGGGGGAAGGGAAAACTTTTTTGTGAACAAAAAAGTTTTCCCTTCCCCCAAACCCCCATCCCTTTCAAAAAAAACTTTATGTGTTTGTG
>CAZJOG010000315.1:0-1866 GCA_964547565.1 uncultured Desulfovibrionaceae bacterium | reverse complement strand
CACCCGTGCGGATGTTCCGAAAATAGCACGTCAGGCATGGGCTTTTTCCCCAAATCTTGAAGTCCAGAAGTGCCTCAGACTCCATCGATTTTTCATGCAGCATTGACCTGTATTCTCTGGGTTCAAGCCCATATTCGATGGCTCCCCGAAAACTGTAGCCGCGTTGCCGCTCGTCGGGCAGCGGAAAAAGAATCCAGGGTAATGTGGGGGTAGCGTTCATACTGATGCCTCCTGCACGTTTTCAGCGGCGCTTGTGGTGGAAGGGGCTGTGCCTCTTTCTGCATATCCGAGAAGCGCCTTCAGTCGCGCCAGCGAGACGGGAATATCCACCTGTCTGAGCATGTCTTGAATGGCTTTCAGGCTGTGTCCCTCCTTAACGGCCTTACGCATGTCTTCGGCCAGCAGTTCCACCACTTCCTTTTTCGTCTTGCCGGACTTTTTGGCGGTCAGAGCGCGAAGCTGTTTTTGCGCAGCCTGAATCTGTTCTGTTGAGTAGCGTTTTGCCTTTGCCATTGCAGCAAACTCCTTTTTGATGATTGAAATTTGCAATAGTGCATAGCACAGGAATTTTTTTCATGACAAGCAGCGTAAATGATGCACAATGGATTACACTGGACGCATATAAACGCAATAATGCGTAGTTGGACAATTCGTTTTTATGTAGATTTTTTTGCTTCTCTGCATGTATAGTGCAAGCAAAACGAGTGAGAACATCTTTCCGCATTGAATTATGACTGCGATGGGGGTTCTTCGTAACAAGATGGTAGGTGTGACACACCTACACCATCTTGCCAAAGGGCTTGTGCCCTCTGGACTCCCAAAGGCAGCGCATTCGGCGCTTCGCTTCTCACGCGCAAAAGGCAGAGGGGAAAAAAGACATGAAGGCAGAAAAGGCAAAATCCGGCGCGGGCCTTTCCCAAGCCCGCCAGTGGCTCACGCTCCGTGTGAGCGCAGAGGAGAAGCAGCGCGTGGCAGAACAGGCAGCCCTGGCCGGGCTTTCTGTATCCGAGTACATGCGCCGAACCGTCTTCGGAGGGCGGCCCATCGTGGCGGCGAGTGACCAAGCCATGCTGCGTGAGCTTCGGCGCGTGGGCGGTTTGCTCAAGCATCATTTTACAACCGTGCAGCAGGCAGGCTTGGGTGAGGACATATCCGCGCAAATGAGCGACACCTTGCGCCAGCTCTCGCGCAGCATCGAGGTAATCTCTCGCACACTCAGAGCAGCACAGCATGATCGTTAAGAAAATAAAGTGCCAACAGTCCGACAAGCCCAAGGCTTGGCAAATCGGTGACCTTGTGGACTACATCCGCAATCCGCAGAAGGTCAATGCGCATGAAAAAATCGCCCATGCGGGCAGCCGCAATTTCCTGTCCAGCACCCACAACGGGCAAAAGGCGGAGATGATTGCTCTCGCGCAGGAATCCGTGCGCAGCAATATGCCCGTGGCCCATTGGATTTTTTCCTGGCGTGAAACGGAGCAGCCCACCTGTGAGCAGGTGGACGAGCTGGTGAACATTTTTCTGGAGCGCATGGGGCTGACTGAGCACCAGACCGTGTACGCCCTGCATCACAATACCGAGCATTTTCATGTTCACATTGCCGTCAATCGGACACACCCAGATACCCTCAAAGTCGTGCAGCCCCATAAAGGCTTTGACATTGAAGTCGCGCATCAAATCGTTGCCCTTGTGGAACACAAACAGGGCTGGCTGAGTACAGAAAATGCCCGCTACACGGTTTTGGAAAACGGCGAAGTGACCCGCGCCCTTCGAGAGCAAAAGCTCCAGCCCCGCCCGCAAGCGAAAGACTATGAACTCGCCACAGTAGAAAAATACGCCCTTCGCATCGCTCAGGAGCGCGGCCAC
>CAZJOG010000314.1:0-1880 GCA_964547565.1 uncultured Desulfovibrionaceae bacterium | reverse complement strand
ATGGCGAACACGGCCACGGCATTATGCGTAAATGCCGCCCCTGGCCCTATGAAGAACTTGTCCACGCCCCCATGCTTCTGCGCGCACCCGGCATTAAACCCGGCCAGCGTATCAAAGCTTTTGTGCAATCCTGCGACGTAGCCCCCACAGTTTGCGACTGGCTGGGCATTGGCGTACACCCGGATATGACAGGCAAATCCCTTCTGCCTCTTGTGCGTGGGGAAGTTTCCAAAGTGCGTGACTTTGCCATAGCCGGCTACTACAAATACTCCTGGGCTATATACGAAGACGGCTGGAGTTTTATCCACTGGATGCATAATGCCCGCCATATTTCCGAACGGGAAGCCGCTGACTTCTACAACGCGGATAATGGCTTCACAAACATTGATATGGGCAGCATGCACGGAGAAGGCGACGAAGCCGCACAAACCCATGAGCGTATGAAAGCCGCCGCTTCCCTTGACGGCGAAGACCAGTGGACCTGCACCCCCGGTTCTACAGTGGACGTGCCGGAAACAGATGAACTGTACGACATGAACAAAGACCCCTTCCAACTCCATAATGTTATCAACCAGCACCCACAAAAAGCGCAGGAACTGCTGCAAAAAGTGAGTCAGTTTATCGCAGACCTGAAAGCGTAAAACAGGGCCATATATCGCCAGATATCGCCAGATATGGCCAGGTATGGCCAGGTATACGGCAGATAGTATAGGATACATGGAGGTACAGAGCAAAAAAGCTCCCCTGTACTTCCATGTATCTTTTGTATCCCCTGTGTCCCCTTTACCGGCAACTTGACAGCATACGCCTGCAATCGCTATGGATAAACAAATAACCCCAATCCATCTCCACCCTTTTCTTTGCGCAGCGTATGTCCACCCCTTCCCCCACAAAACACAGCACAAAACACAGCACACCCCACTGTCTGGTCAGGCTTTTGCATGTTTGTTTCTCTTTTGGCGAGCAGACCATATTCTCCAATGTTTCCCTTTGCCTCCATAAAGGGGAACATATGGCGGTGTTGGGTGATAATGGCGCGGGTAAATCCACCTTCTTTCGCCTGCTTCAGGGAGAAATAGCCCCAGACCCGCCTGCGGACAATAATCAGGCCCCCTGTATTTATTGGAATTTTGACGGCATAGAAGAACCGCACCGTATCACGGCTCTGCAACATGTCCGCCTTGTTTCCCCTGCTTTGCAAAAAAAGTATGTGCGTCAGGGCTGGAATATCACGGGCGAGGAAATTGTGCTTTCCGGCCTGCATAATTCCCCTATGCTGTATGGGGAAATAGCCCCAGCCGCAGCCGCAAAAGCCGCCCAACTTGCCGCTGCCGTGCAGGCGGAAAACCTTATGTCTATGGCCGCCCCTGCCATGTCCCAGGGGCAGTTACGTCTGTTGCTTATCCTGCGGGCGCTTATCAGCAAACCACCCCTGCTGTTGCTGGACGAACCTTTTGACGGGCTGGATACAGGCTCGCGCGCCCGCGTACTCGCCGCTATGGAACTTGCGGCGCAAAACGGCAGCACCGTGCTTGTCAGCGCCCACAGAACAGAAGATATACCACCCTTTGTTTTTGGGGCTCTGCTTCTGCAAAACACCCACATACAGCGTGTTTTATGCCCACTTCCCACCCCGCAAAACCCCAAACCGGCAATGAACGCGGCAAAAACTCCCCCATACGCCCAAAATTTTCCCAAACATACTGCCCCGTCTTCCGTTCCGCCCATTCTGGAGCTGGAGCATGTGGATGTGTTCAAAAACAGGCAACACATTCTTTTTGATATAAACTGGCAAATCCGGCAGGGCGAACAATGGCTTCTCACCGGCAGCAATGGTTCTGGCAAAAGCACCCTTCTGCGCCTGCTGTATGGGGATGAAT
>CAZJOG010000313.1:0-1881 GCA_964547565.1 uncultured Desulfovibrionaceae bacterium | reverse complement strand
GCGTGCCTTTAGAAAATTATCGCAACTTGTTGCAATAATTTTCGGATATGCTCTAAGAGGGAGGTAGCTATACCTGTTTTGTGGCATGGACATTGAGGCTAAAAGGCAGTAGAATGCCGCAGATGGCAGTAGTCTTAAGGAGTATATATGGCTAAAGTTGCAATATTTATGGGTTCTGCTTCAGATGAGGCGGTTATGCGTCCTGCTGCGGAATTACTGGGTAAATTTGGTGTGCCGCATCTGTTTACCGTAAGTTCTGCGCACAGAACACCGGAACGTACGGAAAAACTGGTGGCAGAGCTGGAAGAAGGCGGCTGTCAGGTGTATATTTGCGGTGCAGGTATGGCGGCCCATTTAGCGGGTGCTGTAGCGGCGCGTACAAACAAGCCTGTTATTGGTGTGCCGCTTTCCGGTAAAAATCTGGGGGGAATGGACGCCCTGCTTGCCACGGTGCAGATGCCCTCCGGTTTTCCTGTTGCCACTGTAGCGGTTGACGGGGCCAAGAATGCGGCGTACCTGGCTATACAGATACTGGCTTTAAACAACACAGCCCTTGCGCAAAAGCTGGCGGATGAGCGCCAAGGTTTTAAAGACGCGGTAGAAAAAGCAGCGGCCGCTCTGTAATTTTACTACAGCCATAAAGGAAAAAGGATGCTGGCACTGATGTCCCGTGCTAAAGCGGCTGGCTGAGCGGCTAAAATGTCCCCCAAGGTTTTGGAGGAATTATTAGCGTTTTTGCCAAACCAGGACCCCCTTGGCGGGGGGCGCTTTCTTGTGCCTTTTGCCGGGCATGAAGACGCGGCTATTGTGCGGGTTCCGGCTGGTAAAGCTTTGGTGCAGACTGTGGATATACTTTCCCCCATAAGCCAGAATCCTTTTGTATTTGGGCAAATTGCGGCGGCTAATGCGTTTTCGGATATATTTGCCATGGGTGGCGAAGCCTGGACAGCCATGAATATTGCCTGCTTCCCGGATACATGCGGCGAGAAAGCTTTACCCATTGAAATTATGGGTGAAATTTTGCGTGGCGGTTACCAGATTATACAGGAAGCCGGGGCGGTTTTAGCAGGCGGGCATACAGTTTTGGACGATGATCTGAAATACGGACTTTCTGTGACCGGCCTTATTGATCCAGACCATGTGGCGACCAATGCTTCTCTTATGGAAGGTGACAGGCTGTATCTTACCAAACCCATAGGAACGGGTGTACTGGCGACAGTGGCAAAAGCAAATTTTACAGGTGCAGAAGAAGCAGAAAAGGAGCTTTGCCATTGGGCAATACACCTCAATAATAAAGCCGGTGCATGTATACGGGAATGTGGTTTAAAAGCCGCCACAGATATAACAGGCTTTGGGCTTGGGGGGCATAGCGCGGAAATGGCGGAGGCTTCTGGCAAATGTGTGCGGCTTTATGCTTCTCAGGTGCCTTTACTGCAAGGTGTGTGGGACTATGCGGAAGGTGGGCTGCTGCCTGCCGGAACATACGCCAATGCACGTTTTTTTGCGCCACGGTTAGAAAACCGTGCGACAGATTTGCAAAAGCTGGTGCTTTTTGACGCCCAGACCTCTGGCGGGCTTTTACTTGCTGTGCCACCTGCAAAAAAACAACAGGCGGAGGCTTTTCTTACAGCGCAGGGAGAATTGTTCTGGTGCGTGGGGGAAGTATTGCCTGCCCGCAAGGATGGGATACAACTGGAAATTTTGCCATAACCTACGGCCTGCACAGCGCGCATACATACAGTAATTCCCAAATGATTTTGCAAAATTTGCGAATCATTTGGGAATTACTGTAAAACATACCAAGTTTTATCAAAATATCTTCAAAGCCATTTATTACCGCGAGGGTGCCGCGAAGCGTTGTTGCGAAGCAACACGCAAGCG
>CAZJOG010000312.1:0-1896 GCA_964547565.1 uncultured Desulfovibrionaceae bacterium | reverse complement strand
TGCGGGTAATAAGCAGCGGGGTTTCATCTTCCTGATGGAACAGGTGGTATAAGTCTGCCTCGGAAAGATTGTCCATATCCCGGAAAGCGGCTATGGAAGCACGCAGGCTTTCCTGCGCATGGGCCATAAGGGTGGCAAGTTCTGCCCCAAGGGGGGAGGGCAAGTGTTCGTCCATAAGCATGGCACGTTCTGCAATGGTTGTGGCTTCATCCCCTATACGCTCCAAATCCTGCACCATACGGATGGCTGTCATGATAAAACGCAAATCCCCGGCAACCGGCTGGGTACGGGCCAGAATATTCAGGCAGGCAGCGTCTATACTATTTTCCATGCCGTCTATATCTTCATCCCCATCCATCACCAGTATGGCATGGGGTATGTGATTAAACTGCATGGCATACACCGCGTCATCCAGTGCCTGTTGCACTTTGGCGGCCATAACAAGTAATTTTGTGCGTAAATCATCAATTAAACTTTGTATCTGGGTTTCTTGGGGGGACATGGGTATCTCACTTCTGGGATTATAACGTGCTGTGCCATAAAATGGAAAAACTACCTGTTAACCAAAACGACCGGTGATATATTCTTCTGTTTGTTTAAGCCTGGGCCGTGTGAACAAAATTTCTGTATCATCGCATTCAATAAGTTTGCCCATATAAAAAAAGGCCGTTTTATCCGATGTGCGGGCTGCCTGTTGCATGTTGTGGGTAACAATAATAATACACAGGTTTTCTTTCAGCTCGCGTATACTTTCTTCTATGCGCTGGGTGGCTATGGGATCAAGCGCGCTTGCTGGCTCATCCATAAGCAGCACCTCCGGCTCTACGGCAAGCGCCCGGGCTATACATATACGCTGCTGTTGCCCGCCGGAAAGCGCAAGGGCAGATGTATGCAGGCGGTCTTTTACTTCATCAAACATGGCGGCGCGTTTTAGGCTTTCTTCCACTTTATGGGCAATATAACCGGCATCCCGTATGCCATTAACCCGTAAACCATACGCCACATTTTCAAAAATTGTTTTGGGAAAAGGATTGGGCTTTTGAAACACCATGCCCACACGGCGGCGTACATCCACCACATCTGTCCCTGCGGCGTAAATGTTTTCGCCGTCCAGTGTTATGCTGCCTTCTGTGCGTGTGTGGGGGATAAGGTCATTCATGCGGTTTAAGCAGCGCAAAAATGTACTTTTGCCACAACCGGAGGGGCCAATAAGCGCCGTGACAGTTTGCGGTGCAAAATCTAAGGAAATATCGTGCAGGGCCTGGTTATTCCCGTAAAAAAAATTGACGTGGGAAGCAGCCATTTTAACAGTGTTTTCCATAAACGGGGTATCCTTTTCAGGTTTGAAAACAAAAAATCAGGCGGGCAAGTGGCAAAGGGGCAGGGTAAAGCAAAGAGTGGCACCCGGATTTTGGGAAAGGCTGGAAAAAACAGGCTTTTCTTCCACCCATATGCGGCCGCCGTGTATTTCCACAATATGCCTGCATATGGCAAGACCAAGGCCTGTTCCCTGTTTTTGACCTTTTGGGCCTGCGCTTGCGGCTCCACGGTGTTTTTCCACCCTGTAAAAGCGTTCAAATACTTTGCGGGCTTCTGCGGGGGGAATACCCGGGCCTTCATCTTCCACACAAAAAAGCGCCATGCCGTTTTCTGTGGGGGAAATTTGCCCGGTGATGGTGATAGTGGAATTTTCCGGCGCGTAGTGGGTGGCATTGTCAAAAAGATTTTGGAATACTTGGGAAATTTGGTGCGCGTCTGCATACACACAAAGGTTTTTTTCCACCTGGCAGGCAAGGTTTAAGTTTTTTGGACGCAGCAGAGGGCCGGCGTTTTCTGCAAATGTCAACACAAAGGCATCTGCCTGTATGTTTTCCGCAGAAAGCGCGTTTTTGCCCT
>CAZJOG010000311.1:0-1941 GCA_964547565.1 uncultured Desulfovibrionaceae bacterium | reverse complement strand
TAAGGCATCATTTTGCCGTAACTCTTGCAAACAGTGGAAAATTTACTCTTGATATGATTTCAGAAATGCTTACCCATAAAAATGTAGATTTCACAAAAAGGAAATACGGACAATTTTTGCCTGAATCCATGACTCTTGCAAGTAATAAGGCAGGAGAAATTTTAAGCGGTATAAAAACAATAGGAAATATGTATGAATAAAGAAATTTTTATTATTGCCGGGCCAAACGGTGCAGGCAAAACCACTTTCGCAAGAAATTTTATTCCTGAAATTCCAAGCATTAGTCAGTTTATCAATGCCGACCTTATTGCCTATGGGCTTTCTCCTTTTAATCCTGAAAAGGAAGCTATTCAAGCAGGAAAACTCATGATAAAGCAAATTGACAAATGCGTTTCTCGTAGTGAAAGTTTCTGCATTGAAACCACTTTGTCAGGAAAGAACTATATTTCAAAAATCAACGAATGGAAAAAGCTTGGGTATACTGTTACTCTCATTTTTTTGCAATTAAGTAATGTTGAACTTGCAATTCAAAGGGTAGCTACCAGAGTAAAACAAGGGGGACATAACATTCCAAAAGATGTTATTGAACGCCGTTTTCATGCAGGTATTCAAAATTTTAATATTTACTATAAGGATATTGTCAATTATTGGTTTTTATATAATAATGATTCCTTAACAACCCTTATTGAACAAGGTTAGAACAATGGAAACACAATCAGAAAAAAGACGCTTAGAACTTTCGCAACTTATTGAAAAGGCTTTAAAACAAGCTTACCAAGACGCTGTAAAACTTGCCGAGCAAACAGGAACAAAGCTAGTTACTCCCGAGACTCTAAAAAATTGCTCTCGTTAATGTGTTAGGTGTGCATGAACTACCCAACCTTACTGAAAGAAATAAAAACTCGTATACGCCAAGGGCAATTAAAAGCTTGTATTTCTGCAAATGCGGAAATGATACTCATGTATTGGGATATTGGGCGTATTGTTGCAGAAAAACAAAAAGAAGAAGGCTGGGGAGCTTCCATTATTCCTCGCCTTTCAAAAGATATTCGGAATGACCTGCCATACATTAAGGGGTTTTCCACAAGAAACATAGACAGAATGCTTGCCTTCTACAATGAATATAGCGAGTTATCAATTTCGCCAATGTCGGTGGCGAAATTAGAAAATGGGGTAAATTCAATTTCGCCACTGGCAGTGGCGAAATTAGCGGTCAGTGAAAATTCACAGATTTTATATTCATCTGACATACTTTCATTATTATTGCACTTGCCATGGACACACAACATTATTCTACTCAAAGTGCCTGACAAGCAAGTAAGGCTTTGGTATGCCAAGCAAACTTTATCAAACAATTGGAACAAGGATTTTCTTTCGCAACAAATAAAAAACAATGCCTATGGTAGACAAGGCAAAGCAGTTACTAATTTCTCTACGCACTTAGACCTGCCGCAAGCTATGTTAGCGGAAGAAACGCTTAAAAATCCCTATCTTTTCGATTTTCTTACTCTTGAAGAAACCTTTCACGAAAGAGAGCTTGAAATTGGCTTAATACAGCACCTTGAAAAGTTTCTACTTGAACTTGGAGCAGGTTTTGCTTTTGTAGGTAGGCAATACCATTTAGAAGTGGGGGACCAAGATTTTTATATAGACTTGCTTTTTTACCACCTCAAATTGCGTTGTTTTGTAGTAATTGAATTGAAAAAAGGGGATTTCAAACCTGAACATGTAGGAAAAATGAATTTCTACTGCTCTGTGGTAGATGATGTGCTGAAGCATACCCACGATACACCAACAATCGGGCTAATTCTTTGCCAAAACAACAATAAGATTGTAGCAGAATACGCCTTGCGAAACGTGAATAAACCCATAGGAATTTCAGCCTATGAACTCACAAGAGCTTTGCCGGACAATCTTAAATCCAGCTTACCAACAGTTGAA
>CAZJOG010000310.1:0-1945 GCA_964547565.1 uncultured Desulfovibrionaceae bacterium | reverse complement strand
TATATCCCAAATGATTCGCAAAAAAATGGCGAATCATTTGGGAATTGCTCTAAGGCGTAATCAGTGGCTGTTTCTGGCCAGCACCTGCATGGAGCTGCGGGCTATTTCCAGCTCTTCGTTGGTGGGGATAACCAGAATAGACCGCGGGGAGTCCGCTGTGCTGATCATACGGTTATCCTGCCCAGGGCTTTCGTTTAAAGCAGGGTCAAGTATGAGGCCCAGGTGCTCAAGGTTTTTGCATATTTCTGCCCGTGCTTCCGGGGAATTAGCGCCAATGCCTCCTGTAAACACAAGGGCATCTGTGCGCCCCAGTGCCGCCAGATACGAGCCTATATATTTTTTCACGCGGTAACAAAATATAGTAAAGGCCAGATCCGCATTTTGGTCACCCGCTGCACGGGCGTTCAGTAAGTCCCGCATGTCATTGTGGCCGCAAAGCCCTTTTAAGCCGGAGGCTGTGTTCAGGATAGAAAGCATTTCTGGCGGTCTGAAACCTTCCAGCATCATCAGGTAGGTAATGGCGGAAGCGTCAAGATCCCCTGCGCGTGTGCCCATAACCAGGCCTTCCTGCGGGGTCAGGCCCATGCTGGTATCAATGGATTTTCCGTTTTGTATGGCAGCCGCAGAACTGCCGTTGCCAAGGTGGCAGGCCACAATATTCAGGCAATCAAGCGGGATACCTAAAAATTCTGCTGCTTCCCGGCTGACATATTTATACGATGTACCGTGGAAACCTAAGCGTCGTATACTGTGTTTAGCGGCCAGATCTCTGGGGATAGCGTAGGTGTAGGCGTGTTCCGGCATAGAGGCGTGGAAGTCTGTATCAAAAACAGCCACATTGGGTATAGTCGGAAAAATTTCCTCCATCATTTCAATGCCCATAAGGTTTGCCGGGTTATGCAAAGGGCCAAGCGGGGCGTATTTGCGTATGGCGTTTTTGACATCTTCATCCACCAGGGCCTCTGTGTATTCCGGTCCACCCAACAAAACGCGGTGGCCAACACCCATAAGGCTTTTGGTGTCTTGCAGAACACCTTTTTGCGGGTCAAGCAAAAGCTCTGCCACTTGTCGCATACCATCGCTGGGGGAAGGGTAAAATGCCTGGCGTTTTTCGTGTACTGGAACCCCTGGTTTATTACGGGTGTAAGCAAGATTGCCTTCCGGTTCCCCAATTCTCTCCACATGGCCATAGGCCAGAACTTCTTCTTCCGGCATGGCAAACACTTTGTACTTAAACGAAGAGCTACCGGCATTAATCACAAGCAAGGCATTGGGACTTGGCATACAGGCTCCTACTTACAAATTTTTCACAGAATATCTGGGCTCTGCAAAAAAAACAAGGAAAATTTTCCGCCATAAGCAAAGCAAAATATGTATTTTCCTAAAATATACGCCATTAAAGCTTTACAATTGTAAGGCCGGAAGGTACACTTATTATCAAGAAAACTTCTTATTAGTTCTATTTCCTCAAAAGGAGTCTCCTATGCTTGCCCTTCAGGTTTGGAAAGGATTAACGGCCGCCGGCGTGCTGATTGTTGCTGCGCTTACGTTTACGCTGCGTGGTACAGGTTTTCCCTTTTACCTGACGCTTCTGCTTTTTGCCTGTGTTTTGCTTTCGGCTTTACTTGTTTACAGGCGACTTCTTAAGCCTATGGAAGATTTTCAGGCATGGTGTAAAAGTTTTCCCCTGCCGGAAGTAGAAAAAAAAACAGCATGTGACACCCGGGCCTATAATCCGGCATTTTTTTGTGAAAACATGCACGAATATTATACGCAAAAACTGGTTTCTATGCGCCCCACAACAGACCTTGCCACACTTGAAAAAAGCTTGGAGCAAAGCCGTGCAGAGGCGGAAGAAGCCAAAAAAGCTTCGTCTACATTATACGAAACTATGCGGCATCTGGCTGGCAAAGCCAAGTCTACCTCCCAGCAAATACACGCGGCT
>CAZJOG010000309.1:0-1949 GCA_964547565.1 uncultured Desulfovibrionaceae bacterium | reverse complement strand
CAAGGGCCTATGGTGGGTGGGCAAGCTAAAGCGTCTTCTTTTCCACCCCCGCCCATGCAAACTCCTATGCCATTTGTACCAGAAGTTCCGGGCTACATGCAGGATATTCCCTTTGACGGGGCATCCTTCTAATGCTCCCCCGTCCCTACCAGCAGCGCCTTGTAGATAAAGCGGAGGCTGCCCTCAAGCAGCACGGCAACACCCTTGCTTGTGCTGCTACGGGGGCAGGCAAAACCATCATGCTGGCTATGCTGGCAAAACGTATAGGTGGTAAACAGCTTATTCTCCAGCACAGGCAGGAACTCGTCCAGCAAAATCTTTCCAAATTCCGCAAGGTCAACCCGAGCGCAAGCTGTGGCCTGTGGACGGCAGACAGCAAAAGTTTTAGGGCAGATACCACCTTTGCTATGGTGCAAAGCCTGACTGGTCATGTGGATAAAATGCCAAAGCTTGACCTCATTATAGCGGATGAAGCCCACCACTGCGCCGCCCCAACGTGGAAACGCATACTGGACGCCGCAAGGGAGAAAAATCCTTCTGTGCTTCTTGCTGGTTTTACGGCCACACCTTCAAGGTCAGACCGCATGAGTTTGCGTTCTGCGTTTAGTAATGTATGCGACCAGGTAAGCATTGGGGAATTGGTGCGCCTTGGTTTTCTTGTTCCACCACGCGCCTTTGTCATAAGCGTAGGCGATACACAAGAAGAGCTTTCTAAACTCAAAAGCACGTCTGACTTTGGTGAACAGGTGGAAGTGGAGCAAATTCTCAACACACAAGCCGTGAACAGCGAAATTATCCGACATTGGAAAGAAAGGGCAAAAGGCCGCCCCACCATTATTTTTTGCGCAACTATCAAACACGCGGAAGATGTAACAGCAGCCTTCAACAGTGCCGGAATAAAGACCGCCTGTTTGCATGGCAAAATGGGAGATGGGGAGAGAAAAGGCGTTTTAACCATGCTGGCAAAAGGTTTGATTGATGTAATCGTCAATGTCATGGTGTTGACAGAAGGCTTTGACTTCCCGCCACTTTCCTGCGTTATTTTGCTGCGTAAATGTTCAGACAAAAGCCCCCTTATCCAAATGGCAGGGCGTGGCCTTCGCCCCGTACACCCAAACGAATATCCCGGCATCGTAAAAAAGGATTGCCTTATCCTGGACTTTGGCACGTCTCTCCTTACCCACGGCGATTTATACGCCGATGTGGACTTGGGCGGAAGCAAAGAAATAGAAGCCAAAGAAGAGCGGGAAAAACTCTGCCCCACAGAGTACCAGGATTGTATAGGGGAAAACGGTTTGCAACGTTACCGTTTCCCGGACACAGAAGGCAAAAAAGGCTGCGGGGCGTTTGTTCCAGCAAGAACAAAGGAATGCCCTTTTTGCGGTTTTCTTTTCCAGCCATTAGATAAAGAAGAAGAGCCGGGCATAACACGGGTAGAGCTTACGGAAATGGATATTCTGAATGGCTCGCCTTTCCGCTATGTGGATTTATTCGGCACGGAGCGGGTGCTTATGGCTTCGGGCTTTGAGGCATGGGCAGGGGTTTTCTCGCAAGACGGGGAAACATGGTTTGCCCTTGGCAAGCAAAAAACCGCCCCCCTTCAAACCGTTATGGTGGGCGGGCGCTTGCAGGCTATGTCCGCGGCAGATGATTTTTTGCGTATGTACGAAACAGAAACAGGCGCCCGCAAAAGCAAACGCTGGCTGGATGACCCCGCAAGTGAAAAGCAAATTGAGCTTCTCAACAGCCGCTTTGGCTATAACCTGCAAACAGATGTTATGGGCAACTGCGAGCTCAACAAATACGCCGCAGCCTGCCACGCCAATTTTCATTTTCACCAGTACGCTATTGAGCAGGCCATTGGCTTGTAAGGCGGGGCGCTTTGTTTAGCAACGCGCCCTTTCTTTGTACCAACCCCAAAAACGGGAGTAACCCATGATCCAAATTTC
>CAZJOG010000308.1:0-2019 GCA_964547565.1 uncultured Desulfovibrionaceae bacterium | reverse complement strand
GTAGGCGGGGTCTCCATACAGAAAAACCGCAGCAAACCCCATATTGCGCGCTGCTTCAAGCGAAAACAGCATAAGTTTTTTGCCAATACCAGCGCGCTGTAATGTGGGAGAAACCGCCACGGGGCCAATAATAAGCACAGGTATTTCCTGCCCGTTTTCTGTTACCAGCGGGGAGCGGGAATACATAATATTCCCCACAATTTCGCCATTTTTTTCTGCCACAAACGCCAGTTCAGGCACAAAGTCCGGGTGCGAGCGCATGGCGTGGACAAGATAATGTTCATCCGCACCAGGTACAAAGTGGTTCCAAAAGGCATCGCGGTTAAGTTCTTCAACTTTCCGATAATCTGCTGGAGTTTCAAGACGTATAGTTATTTCTTCGTTATTTCGCATTTATTACATCCTTGCTGTTGTGTGCAGCCAGAGCAGCCTGCGCAATGGGCGCAGCCTGGGTTACCAGACGCGCCACCACAGCCGCAGCCTTGACCGGGCTTTGTGCGGAAAATGCGCCAGAAGTGCCGCCCTACATAAAAAAGGCAGACTACCAGCACAAAAAGCACAAGAATGCTTTGCCAAAGCATGGTTATTTGCCTTTACTGTCTAAAGACCGGAGCACATTGGGCAAAAAGGGATTTTCCATACAATACCTCTTACTTGGGAGGGCAGAGCAAAAAAACACGGGGATCAGGTTGTGTCTTTTCCCCTTTGTTTTTCTGCCAAACATCCATAATATTTTGCAAAAGCTTAAGAGCTTCTTCTACTGTTTCTACCCAGACAGTGCCTGCGCCCCAAAGCATAAGCCCGGGAGCTTCCAGCGGCCCGCGTATACCTAAAACCGGCACATTGGCCCCATACGCCATGCCTATTTCTACACCGGCATCCTGCCCGGAAGCGCCTAAATATATCACAAAATCCGCTTGTTTACATGCACTTGCGCAAAAGTCAAACACCTCACCCCCGTGGTCTGTGTCCATCCAGGCGCGGCGTTGTGTTGGGTTTAAGCCTTCCGGAGGCGTGGCTTTTTCTGTCCAGTCCAGAATACTATAGCCCATTTCCCGCATGGCACGCCCCAAAAGACGTACAGCATGGACGTGCTTAAAAGAAGCCGCTATATACACGTTTGGGCCAGGGCGCATGTGTGTTCCTTGTTATTCTTTTTCAAACTCCGCAAGCCATGCTTCTACGGTATTTATCTGGGTTTGTACAGACTCCGGCCCTGTGCTGCCGTGGCTTTTACGGCGCTTAATCGCGTTTTTATAGTCCAACACAGTGTAAACATCGTGTTCGATTGTATCACTAAATTCCTGTAATTTTTCCAGTGGCACATCTTCCAGGCCTATGCCCAAATTTTCTGCATAGGCCACCACATTGCCTGTAATATGGTGCGAATCGCGGAAGGGTACACCCTTTACTGTAAGATAATCCGCCAGCTCTGTGGCATTCACAAAACCATTTTTTAACGCTTTTTCCATTTTTGCAGGGTGGAAAACCATTTCTTCCAGCATGCCTTTCATCAGGGTAAGGGATTGTGTAACATTTTCTGCGGCATCAAAAAATGCCAGCTTGTCTTCCTGCAAATCCCTGTTATAGGTAAGTGGTAAACCTTTCATTAAGGTAAAAAGGTGCATAAGATTTCCATACACTTTCCCTGTTTTTCCACGCATAAGTTCTGCCACATCTGGGTTTTTCTTTTGCGGCATAATAGAAGAACCTGTGGAATAGGCATCTGAAACAGTGATAAACCCAAACTGGGGGTTAGACCATAGAATAATTTCTTCGCAAAAACGGGAAAGGTGCATCATAATGGTTGCGCCGCAAAATATGGCTTCCAGCGCAAAATCCCGGTCTGCCACGGCGTCCATGCTGTTGTCAAAAACGCCCAGCATCTCCAGATGATCCGCCACACTTTGGGGGTCTATCGGGTAGGTTGTGCCTGCCAGCGCTGCCGCCCCAAGCGGGCTTATATTCACCCGCTCATACGCATCCAGCGCCCGCTCTGTATCCCGTTTTAACATAAAC
>CAZJOG010000307.1:0-2074 GCA_964547565.1 uncultured Desulfovibrionaceae bacterium | reverse complement strand
GCGGCTTTGCCGTGCCGTTAAATGACCGAATGCCGTGCCTTTCCGCCCAGCAAGCGAAGCGCGATGGTGGGCGGCGCAAACCCCGCAGGGGTTTGTCATTAGTCTGTGGTAGCTGCGGGAGCAGCTACCCGCCGCATAGGCGTAGGCGAAATTCATTTTCGCCGTTAAACGCTGGAGCGGGCGTATATCCCAAATGATTCGCAAAAAAATGGCGAATCATTTGGGAATTGCTCTAAGGTTTGTATGCTCTCTCTTACGAAAATGCGGCGCTCATTTGGCTTTGGCGGCGCTGCGCCATAAGGCGCTGGAACACAGGATCATTTTCTTCCGTCAACGCGCTATCTTCATCATCATCCGTAATGCCAAGACCCGCCAGACCTTTTTGGATGGAAGACTGTGTGGGTTTTGCGGTTGTGTATGCCTGCCCGCCTGCTGTGTTTGCCATTCTGGCAGCCGCTTGCCCAGAAGCTTGTGCAGAGGCCGGAGAAGCCAAAGGCGTTCCTGTCTGTAGGGGCTGTGTGGCCTGTGCTACAGGTGTAGCCGCCTGCCGCGCCGCGCTGGAAATACTGGCTTTATCCGCCTGTGCAGACGGCTGGGCCTGGTGGCTTTGGTATTGGCTTACCCCCCTGTTTTCCTGAAAAACATTAGGGAGGATATTCAAGTTTTCCTGCCCTACACCATCAAAAGGCGAAAACTCCCAGGCATTACGTTCAAAAATAACCGCTGTGCCAAAGCAGGAAAAATATTTACTCCCGTCAGGGTGAAAGGCCACGTTTTCGGAATATCCCACAATACCCTGAGCGCCTTTGTTTAACGCCATGGTCGCCATACCAAAAAAGGCATCGTCCGAATCAAAACCACGGCAGCACACAAGGCCCAAAACTTTGGCAATGGGCCGGCCTTCTATACCCTGCGTAGTAACAACAGGAAAACGTCCGGAACCAAACAACTCCTTTGCCTTATATGTCATAGAACTTTGCCCGGTTTGGGCCTGATCCTGCACAGGTTTTTTTTCTGTTTTGGCTTTTTTATCATTTCCACCCAACAGCATAAACATAACAAATCTCCTTTTGCGAACACACCTGTAAAAAACGGTTTCCTGACGTTCGCGGTTTTCTGTTATGCTCTCTAGCAAAATTTGTGCCACATTTTTTATTTTTGTCCTGTATAAAAAAAGCCGCCTTTCTGCCCACATTTTTTCTGCACCAGGCAACACTCCCTCTGACTTTGTGCAAAAAAAGACTTGTGGGCGTGTGTAGACAAAAGAGCGTGGATAAGGCATAGTTTGCGTATAGAGTTTTGCTGTTGCCTCTGTTTTTTAAGCAACCCAAACTCCCCCGCCCTGTTGCGGGGTTATGTTTTTTGTCAACAATCGCTGATATTTTTCCACACCAAGCCGAGGAGGGATTATGGCTTCATCCAACAAGAAGAAAATCAAAACGTGGGACGGCAATACCGCCACCACGTATATTGCCTACGCGCTGAGTGATATGGCGGCAATTTACCCCATCACCCCTTCCTCCGTTATGGGCGAACTTGCAGACGAATGGGCGGCCGAAGGCAAAAAAAACCTTATGGGCCAGGTGCCTTATATCCGTGAAATGCAGTCGGAAGCGGGCGCAGCGGGCGCTGTGCACGGCGCACTTGTTGCCGGCGCGCTTACCACCACATTTACGGCTTCCCAGGGCCTTTTGCTCATGATTCCCAATATGTATAAGATTGCGGGCGAACTTTTGCCCGGTGTCTTCCACGTGGCGGCCCGCGCTGTTGCGGCCCACGCGCTTTCTATTTTTGGGGACCATCAGGACATTATGGCCACCCGTCAGACAGGCTGGTCTTTCCTTTGTTCCAACTCCGCGCAGGAAGCCATGGACATGGCCCTTGTGGCCCATCTGAGCGCCATTGAAGCCTCTGTTCCTTTCTGCCACTTTTTTGACGGTTTCCGCACCTCCCACGAAATGCAATCTGTAGAACTTATTGACTACGAAGACATCCGCAGCATTGTAAACTGGGAAAGTGTGCAGTCCTTCCGCGAACGCGCCATGAACCCTGAACACCCGCACCAGCGTGGTAC
>CAZJOG010000306.1:0-2085 GCA_964547565.1 uncultured Desulfovibrionaceae bacterium | reverse complement strand
GCAAAGCCGCGCCTATTCCCTCTGCCGGCAGGTTGCTGACTTTGTCAACAACCTCAGAGAGGGCAGAGCCCTCTCTGTCCCCGTCCATTTTTCAATCATACACAACAAACCCGTACATAACCGATGAAACAACCTACGGCGCCGTATATACCAGGTATAAGCCCTGCCAGAAAGTGGAAACAAGCGAATATATTTGATATTCTGTTGTTTGTGGGTTTTGTTGTTTGCGCTGTATGGTTTTGTGTGCGGGCTATGGAGGCCAGTGGCCACACCTGGGACTGGGAAGCGTTGTGGCCGTATGTTTTATACCGGGACAAAGTGGGGAATGTATCGCCCGGGTTATTGTTAAAGGGTTTGCTCACATGTATACGGCTTGGTGTGTGGGCAATGTTGGTGGCGCTTGTAACGGGTGGTCTTGTGGGGGCTTTATCGGCGCATGTGCGGGGTTTTGCAAGCTTACCGGCGCAGGTGTATATTAATGTATTAAGGAATACGCCGCCTTTGGTGTTGTTATTTTTGGTGTATTTTTTTGCGGGTTCTTTTTTTACAGAGCCAATTTTGCGGGTAGAGGCGTATGTGTACACATTGCCGCAGGGGGTACAGACGGCTTTTGCGTATTTATTTGCGCAGCCCGGGCAGGTAGACAGGATGCTGGCGGCGGTGTTGACATTAGGCTTGTATGAGGGGGCGTACATAGCGGAGATAGTGCGTGCGGGGATAGAGAGTGTGCCAAAGGCGCAGTGGGATGCCAGTGCGTCGCAGGGTATGGGGAAATTTCAGCAGTTGCGGTATGTTATAGGGCCGCAGGCCTGGCGATTTATGGTGCCGCCGCTGGCGGGGCAGACAATATCAACATTTAAGGATACGGCGCTTGCATCGCTCATTTCCTTGCCAGAACTTACATTCCAGAGTATGGAAATTATGGCTGTAACGCGGATGACATTTGAGCTGTGGATACTCACGGCGGCGATATACCTGTGCCTTTCGTACGGCATTGCGGGTTTTGCGCATTGGCTGGAGCGCAGGAACAGGTGGCGGCCTTTGGAATAGCGGAAAAATTTTTATCTGGAAAAGTTTAGCAGTTTTTTTGGAAAAGCATGGAACGTCCAAATCCTCAATCATTGCCCACAACACCCGGGATTTATATTTATAAAGACGCGCAGGGCCGCATTTTGTATGTGGGCAAGGCGCGTGTTTTGCGTAACAGGCTTTTGTCGTACTTCCGGTCGGACGATCAGCTGGCAACAAAAACAGCGGCACTGATGAAGCATGTGGCCAGTTTGGAAACCATAAGCACGGGCACGGAAAAAGAGGCTCTGCTTTTGGAAGCGAGTTTGATTAAGAAGTACAGGCCACGTTATAATATTGTATTGCGGGACGATAAACAATATATATTGTTTAGAATAGCCACTAAACAAGCGTTTCCGCGGCTGGAGATAACACGCAAAGCCAGAAAACTGGATGCCAAAGGCAAAATAAAAAAAGAAAATGCGCGTTATTTTGGGCCCTTTACATCCGCCCAGGCGGCGCGGGAATCGTGGAAAACCATACACAAAATTTTCCCTTTGCGGCGTTGCGCGGACACGGCATTTAGAAACAGGGTAAGGCCCTGTTTGTATTACCATTTGGGGCTTTGTCTGGCGCCTTGTACGGGGGAGGTACCTGCGGAAGAGTACACGGCTATTTTGCATAAGGTGGCGCTTTTGCTGGAAGGAAAATCCAGAGAATTGCTGGATATTTTGCGCAAGCATATGGGAGAGGCGGCGGAAGAGCTGGAATTTGAAAAGGCTGCGTCGTACAGAGACCAAATAGAAGCTATTGAAAAAACGATAGAAAAGCAGGGTGTTGTTTCGCAGGATTTGACGGATAAGGATATTTTTGGCCTTGCGACAAGGCCGGATGGTCTGGCGCTGGGTCTTTTATTTGTGCGCCAAGGTGTTTTGCTGGATAAACGGGCGTACTTTTGGCCCGGGCTTACGCTGGAAGACGCGGACGAGCTGTTGATGAGTTTTATCCCGCAGTTTTATGGGCCGCTCAGTTTTATCCCCTCGCAAATTGTGTTGCCCTGGCTGCCCCAGGGAGAAG
>CAZJOG010000305.1:0-2088 GCA_964547565.1 uncultured Desulfovibrionaceae bacterium | reverse complement strand
GGCCTGCTCTGCGGAAAGCAGCTTTGAATCCATAAGAGCGCCGTTAATTTGTACAGGAAAAGTTTCTGTTTTAGGTGGCGTACCACTGCTCATAATAATTTTATATGTTGCGCCATTAGGCAGTTTTTTTTTGTCGTTTGGATTCATCGGCGAGCCATCACCATACTCTTTAACCGTGTTTACTGCTGCGACATAATTTTCTTCGCATGTAGATTTGCGCTCTGCCAGTTGCCTGCGGGAAAACTCCATATCTACCATTTGCTGCACAACAGCAACCTGCTGGTTATTGGATGTTTGGGTTGTGACAGTACGAAAAGAAATAAGCTGGCTGGCTAAAGCACCTACCAGAATAGCCACAACCAACAGTGTTATACCTATTTCAATTATAGTAAAACCTTTATTATTTTGCATATATTGCCTTTTTGATGAATTTTGTGTGTATGGATAGGGGAGACGCAAAAAATGCATACAATATATAAAACCCACCCCTGTTATTTATGGTGTTTCAGGGCGTGGCTTTTGGCGTTAAGGGTGTTGCAATAAAGTAATCTACCATATCCACAATACCCGTACCGTGTAACCTTATAAATGTAAGAAATTCGTTCCCATTCGTAAGATCAAAAATTCCGTAGTAGTGTTTTTCCAGCAAAGCGGCGGCCACTTCATTATTATTTTTGGCCTTTGCCACCTTGGGTAATTCCCCGTTTAATCCCCAGTAAATAGTATCAGGTTTTCCACCGGAGGTATATGTTTTGGAATCACCTTGCTGTATGGCAATATGGTTAAGATGCAGAGTAGGGCCTACGGCTTCACTTGTGATGTCAGAATTGAGTACACTGATAATCCGCAAGGTTTGGTTATCGTCAAATTCAATACGCACATCATTCTGGCCGCTCACAGCCTTGGCTCTTGCTGCCTGCATGGTTTTGTAAAGAGTTTGCACTTCACTGGCTACTTGCACCTGGCGTGTTTGTGTGGCGCGTGTTAAATACACCGTAAGAATGGCGGCTATAACAAGAACAATCACCACTTCCGTCAGGGAAAAGCCTTTTTGGTGCTTAAGAGTGGAAGCGCCCATATATATCCTTATTTTTCTGTGAGAGAATGGAAGGAGAATAGCATAGCGTATTAAAAGTTTGGTGTAGCAAAGCAAATATTTCTTTTCAGAGCCATTTCACACAAGTCTACATAATCATCTATAACTTGAACTTCACCCTTTTTATTGTCCCCTAAAGAGTATCTATACACTTTTGGTACACGGGAAAGGCCGTACCGTGCTGTTGGCTCCAGAAGTACCCTCTCCTGTATGCAAATTCTATCGGGTTTGTCCATTGCACCAAGCTTACGCGGACTACCCTGCACATAACTGTAAATGGCAATATCCAAAACCTGTGGAATACGCAAAAGGGCATCGCCTTCTATCGCCTTCATCGCTCTGGAGTCATGCCCTGTTCCAAAATCGCTTAAAGGCGCATCTGCATCTCTGTAGGTTACGCATACGTTTTGCACCCTGCTTAACAGTCTTGGCATTTGGTCCAGTTCTTCCTGTGAATGCGGGGCATGGTTATTGGTATCTGGGTTGTTATAATTATCCATGGCATATGTTGGGTGAACGTACAGGGAGTCAATGGTGGTAGCGTCCACAAGAAAAAAACGTCGGGAAATGCCATCTTCGTTCAGGGTTGTGATGGTGGATCGTCTGATGCTTGGTTCAAATATTGGGAAACTGTACTTTACTTCATTGGTGATGTAGCGCATGGTTGTCTGGAAAGAAAGGTTTATTTCCGCGGCATTCACCACCTGGGTTGCCCGCAGGGTGGAGTAAAGGGTTACACCCATCATCCCGGCCAAAATAAAAGCCATAACAACCAGAACCGTGACAAGCTCCAGCACGGTAAACCCATGCTGTTTGTTTGAATGCCCAAAAAACAGAGAAGTGTATGCTATATGGGGAGTGCGAAACATATTAATTTCCTGTTATGTTGAGGTGTACGCCGTAAAAACGGGCTACCCGCATTATCGGGTGCGTGCAACGTACGTAGTAAGCTGCATTTCCGGGTATTCTTCCGGTGTGATAATTATCCGCAC
>CAZJOG010000304.1:0-2109 GCA_964547565.1 uncultured Desulfovibrionaceae bacterium | reverse complement strand
GACATTGGCCTGTGGGGCATAGCCCTGCACTTCCGCGGCTGCAAGCAGAATTTGGGGCAGGCAGCGTTCTGCGCGTTTGGCAGCAAAGGAATGGGGAGCCGTAAGCATTAAATACAGCCGGGCAGGGGAAAAAACGGCAGAATCCACCGGGGCAGAAGCGGAAAACAGGCCAGAAGCAACGCATGGGGAAACTTGGGGGGGAACAGCCAAAGATGTTTCAGAAGAGGCAAAAAGGAAGGGTTCTGTTTTGTTTTCTGCCATACATGCGCGGGCGCGGGGGTCATCCATGGGCACAAATTCTGCCTGGAGTGGTTCTACCCACAGGCGGATATCCCCTTCAGGGAGGTATTTTTGTAATACCAAAAGGATTTGTGACCAATTTGTTTGCATGGGGACTGTATACCCCACCCCCCCCTTTTTTACCAGAAGCGAAAACCCCGCATTTACTCCCCTCACTCCCCAACATTCCCCAATGCCTACTTCCTCTAACAGACTTGATTTTATAACTTTTGTATAAACGCAGGGTTTTGGGGAGCGGATGCAGATACTTGAAGCGAAAGGACTTTTTCCCATTCCCCGTGATTTATTCCCAAGCTTTCCATTTTTTCTCCACAACAGTATTTTTTATTTTCTTCATTTTTTATATATTTTCTCTATTTTTCTCACTTGTGGATTTTAGGGATTCTTTATCAATAGTGCCGCAGGCAGCCATTTTGTGCCGGTATTTTCCAAAAAAATCCAGAGCTGGCAAGGGAAATTCCCGCAAAATAAGAATTAACAATGTTTAGAAAGGATAGGTAGAAAAATCTGGCAGTTGGGGGTGAAAAGCAAAATATGGAGTCTGGCAAAATTTTTCCTTGTGAATTTTCCTGTTTTTGCCTGAATATGCCGGGTTTTTGCCGTGAGGTTTTGAGCAGGGGTAAAAAATACGCCTGCTGACAACATCAGCAGGCGAATATTCGGCAAAAAAGAGGAGGCGTTTAAAGTTTTAGACTTCCTGTGCAAGCTGGCCTTTAAGCCTGTCGTCCGGCTGGGCTTTTGCGGCTGTACCCTGGCGCTGGACAATTTTTTCGCCTGGGGGCACGCTGTGGGTAAGCCACACGTTGCCGCCTATTACCGCGCCTTTTCCAATGGTGATGCGGCCCAGAATAGAGGCGCCAGCGTACACGGTCACATTATCTTCCAGTATAGGGTGGCGGTCTATACCTTTAACAAGGGCGCCGTCTTCGCCTTTGGCAAAAGAAAGCGCGCCAAGGGTAACCCCCTGGTACAGGCGGCAGCTTTTCCCTATAATACAGGTTTCGCCTATCACGACGCCTGTGCCGTGGTCTATAAAAAAGTCTTCGTCAATGGTGGCGCCTGGGTGGATATCAATACCGGTTTGGGAGTGGGCCATTTCTGCGATAATTCTTGGGATAACGGGCACTTTTAAGCTATACAGCTCATGGGCTATCCTGTGGTGGATCATCGCCAGCATGGAGGGGTAGCAAAAAATGGTTTCCCCCGGGCTTGTGGCAGCCGGGTCACCTTCGTATGCGGCCTGTGCGTCTGTGAGTAAAAGGGCGCGGATTTTAGGCAAGGTTTCCATAAAGCGCATGGCCATTTCCATGGAGGCCACGCCGCAGCCGCGGCAGTCAAAGGCGTATTCTGCGCAGGCAAAGCAGCCGCCGCGCCGTATTTGTTCTGCCAATAATCGGTAAATAGAATCCAGATTAGCGGAAACATGGTAACGCAAAGATTCCGGGTGCACCCGTGAGGAACCAAAAAACCCCGGGAAAAGGGCCGCTTTAAGGCGCGCCATAATTTCCTGCAGTTTTTCTACGGAGGGCATAGGTTCGCCCGGGCCGTGCTGGACGGCAGGTAAAACGCCTTGCAGGGCCTGCGGTGCGCACAGTGCTTCCACAATGGCATCCAGGCTGGCCATACGGACAGGTGTGATGGTTGTAAGCTCTTTCATACCCTTCCCTTTTTGCCTGCTTTCTCTCACAAAGCAATTTCCTGTTATAATGGATAGACTGCCATAATAACTATTTAGTTAAAAAGTTTTTTTTGGAAAAGGGAAGGGGGTTTGGGGGAAGGGAAAAACCTTTTTTGTTCACAAAAAAGGTT
>CAZJOG010000303.1:0-2118 GCA_964547565.1 uncultured Desulfovibrionaceae bacterium | reverse complement strand
AATAGGAAAGCGAAATATCATTTAACACTTCACGCTGACCATGGCGTTTGGTCACACGCATCATGGAATAAATAACTTTAGTATCTTCGTTGCTCAATTTTTCCTCACAAACAGGTTTTGCGTTTAAAAAAACGGTGCGTTATTTATACCCCTGAACAGTATTATTGTAAAGAAAGGATGTACAGATAAAAGTGAGAAAAAAAACTTGGCAACGCAAGGGAAGTGGCGTAGGGTTTGGGTGTTGATTCTTCAACCATCTAAAGAATTTCCTCCGGGAGGAAGTATGTCGTCCAAAGTATATTTTGCCAATGTACGCACGCGCTCCAGCGCAGAAAACAAACTTTCCAAAATCCAGCGTCTTTGTGATGCGGTTGGCCTTGCTGATATTATCAAAAAAGACCAGGTAACCGCGGTAAAACTCCACTTTGGGGAAGCCGGGAATGATACCTTTCTTAACCCCACCTTTGTCCGTCAGGTTGTGGACAAAATTAAAGCCCTTGGCGGCAAACCGTTTCTTACAGATACCAATACCCTGTATTCCGGTATGCGCCATGACGCTGTAGACCACCTGCACACCGCCTATTCCCACGGCTTTGTGCCTTCTGTTGTGGGCGCGCCTGTGGTGATTGCGGACGGTATTTTTGGGAAAGATGAGGATGATATCCCCGTTAATCTGAAACATTTTAAGAAAGTGCATATTGCCCGCGCTATAGCGGAAGCCCCTGCTATGGTGGTGCTTTCCCACTTTAAGGGCCACCAGATGGCCGGCTTTGGCGGGGCTATTAAAAACCTGGCCATGGGTTGCGGATCTGTGGCAGGCAAAAAAGACCAACACGGCTTTAACGTCCTGATTGATCAGGAAAAATGCATTGGCTGTGCGTCTTGCGTAAAAGTGTGCCCGGAAAAAGCCTTAAAACTTGTCAAAAATGACAAAGGCGAAAAAAAGGCAAAAATACAGGTGGATGCCTGCATTGGCTGTTTTGAATGTATCACCGTATGCCAAAGCCAGGCCATACGCCCCAAAGAAGACATGCAGGGCTTTATGGAACGCCTTACAGAATACGCGTATGGCGCAGTAAAAGACAAAAAGGGCAAGGTGGTGTATATTAACTTTGTGCTGAATGTGACACCTGACTGCGACTGCGCCCCCTGGAGCGACAGCCCCCTTGTACCGGATATTGGTATTCTTGCTTCTACAGATCCCATTGCATTGGACAAAGCCTGCCATGACCTTGTGACAGCCTCCTATAGCATTGACCCTGAACGCCCCAAATGCAACGAGCAAAACCATAAAAATTGCGACAAAGACCACGACCCGCACATGCACGGCGTAGACAAATTCAGCGCCCGCTGGACAAATACCAAGGGCACCGTGCAGCTTACCTATGGCGCAGAAATTGGTATGGGTTCTTTAGAGTACGAACTTATTGAGCTTGCGCCTGCGGAAGACGCCCCGAGAACAGGCGGCCATTAAACTATTTCCGATAACACATAGTAAAAACAAAATGCTCTGGTCACAGCCAGAGCATTTTGTTTTTATATTTCCACCAGATCCCTGATTTTTACATCCACACTGGCTATACCATTGTATCTGTCAATAGAAGGGGAATACGCAATACGCACGGTTTTGCCTTCCAGAGAAGACGGGTACACGGCTTCCTGCCGCCATGCTTTGGCGTGCAGGGAAATGCCAGTGGTTGTGTCATACAATTCCAGATCCACATGGTTTTTTTGGGGGCCAAAAAGGCGCCTTTTTTTTACCAGCAGGGGGGGAGAGGCAAACACAGGTTCAGGATTTCCCACACCAAAAGGCTGCATAAGCTCCAGTTCCTGTAAAAAGCTGGTTTGGGAAGCTTCCGCAAAATCGGCATCCGCGTCAATCAACACGGTTTCTTCCACACCGTTTGTGCCTATGTATGTTTTTACAGTTTGCGCAAATGCCTGCCGCAAACCCGGAATATTTTCTTCCAGCACCCGCAGGCCTGCTGCCATAGTATGGCCCCCAAAAGAAAGCAGGTGGTCTGCACAAAGACCCAGGGCATTGTGTAAATCAAAACCTGGTACAGAGCGGCCAGAACCTTTGCAGGTTTCTCCATCCGCGCAGAGAATAAGGGTGGG
>CAZJOG010000302.1:0-2139 GCA_964547565.1 uncultured Desulfovibrionaceae bacterium | reverse complement strand
GCTTGGCAATATCCTGCTCAAGGCTTTGTAAGTTGCGCCTGTATGTTTCTATTTCTCTCTCTGCCTTGCGCATAGCGGCGTCCAAACCTTTTGGTTTATTGCTTTCTGCAATGGCCTCAAGCTGCTTTTTGCGCTCTTGTTCAAGCACCGCAATATTTGTGGTATACTTAGAGCCATCCATGCCATTTCTATTGGCGGCATCTTGGGCATCTTTTTGTTTGGCTATAGCGGCATCGTACTCTGCATTAACGGCTTTAACGCGTTCTTGTACATTGCCTTTCGCTGATTCTGTAAACGCGGCATCGGCTGCGCCCATAACAGACTGGGCAGAGCGTTGCATTTCTACTTTGTCATCCTGGAGTTTTTGCTCCATCTTCCTAAGTTCGTTGCTGGCATTGCGTTCTATACTTACACGCGTATCTGCTTTTTCTTTTGTCACCTTTTCGCTTTGTGCCTTAAGGTCTACTTCTGTTTGTGTTTCAGTACGGTTTGGGAGTAAGCTCTTAATATCTACGCCCGTATTAATACCTTGCGAAGCGAAGAAGAGTTCTTTGAAAAGCTCTGTATTGTCTGCTTGTTTTTCCTTGGGTACACCCGCAAGCAGTTTGTCCAACTCCTCTTTGTTTGCAAAGGCAAAATCCCCTGCAGATATATCACCACCCACAACAGCACTTGCGCCGTCAATAAAATTCTCAACTGCGCTTATCACTATGCCAATACCTGCAAGGGCGGCCTTGCCTTTTATCCCAAAAACAAGCGCACCAATAAGGCCAAGCTCTTGCACGATGGCTGGCATAGAACGCCAGCCATCCAGCGCCATGCTAATGGCATCCGCAATATACCCGCCAACTGCGAGTACAGTTTGCCCAACATCGTATGCCGTTTCGCCAAACCTCTTAAAGTCTGCAATAAGTTGGTCTATGTTATCTTTTTTATTCAGCTCCGTTAGCCAGTCCATAAGGCTGTTTGCCGCATCGCGTACAAACTGGCCAAGGTAATTTTGTAATTCTTCAATAGCCGCCGCAATATTTTCTATATCTTCACCTGGGCGGGCGTTTTTTACATCTACCAAAAAGTCTAAAAGGTCAGAGTAGGCACCCTTTACCCCTTCAAAAAAGCCTGTACCCGTTGTGCCAGCAAGAAATTGAAAAGCATCCTGCATGTTACTCGATAGGCCACCCCAAGTATTAGCGACATCCTTCCCTGCAAGGCTGAACACACCAAGGCGCTTGTTAAGCTCTTCTACAAGTGTGCCTTGCTCTTTCCACGTTTTTACCATTTCCCCCGTGATACCAAGAGCAACCGCTAAACGGTCTTGCGTGGGGATAATAGTGCCATCCAACAAGCTACGGCCTTCCGCCGATAGTTGATTGAGTGGTACGCCCATTGCACCAAGGGCTTGCACCATTTGCAAGGTGAAGTCCATTGTTTGGTCCATACTCATGCCAACAGCATTGGCAGGACCAATTAAAGACTGAAAACCCGCTACTAGTTCACCTGTGGTGGCAGTTGTTTCAAGCCCCATAATTTTTATGCGTTGCATGGCTTTTTCAGAAATACCAAGGGCAGCGTTATACTTTTCCTGCCCGTCAAGGACATTGCCATGCGCATCTACAAGATCAGACGTGGCGGCGATAACACTGGCTATGCCAATGCGAGATTGCTCCCACTCTGCCGAAAAACTAAACCCGGCAGAAAGGAATTTCTGCGCCTGATCAAGGGCTTTGTAGGCAGAAACAGCCCCTGCAAGCGTAGCCACCAGCTTGGTTATACCACTGCTTGCACTGTTTGCGTATTGCCCTATGGCACTTACGCCCTTGCCAGCAAGACCTGCCGCTTTCCCCATTTTGCTAAGGTTATCTGCGGCTTTGTTGCTTTTTTCGCCGGCAGTGTCCATGTTTTTGCCAGCTTGCTCTGCCTCTTTCCCCGTTTTTTCAATATTCGCCGCCGCTTCCTTTCCTTTTTTCCCGGCGGTTTCCATGCTTTTACCAAGTGCTTCCACACCGCTGGCCGCATTTGTGGAACTTTGCCCCACACTTTGCGCGCTTTGGCTTCCCGTGCCTAATTCCTTAAGGGAAGCGTGAACCTTGGCAATGTCTTGCGCTGTTTCCACGCCGCCAGTTGCCTTGATTTCTATTT
>CAZJOG010000301.1:0-2139 GCA_964547565.1 uncultured Desulfovibrionaceae bacterium | reverse complement strand
GGCCATACTTTGCCCATTCCCGAAAAAATCTCGCAGGCTCGATTTTTTCGGGAATGGAATTTTTATTTTAAGAAAAAAGAGACAAAAGTTAACCCTGAAATAACGTCATGGGAAAACTTACATAAAACCTTCTCAAAGCCATTTATTCCGCGAGGATGCCGAGCGGCATCCTCGCGGCAATAAGGGGGTTTGGGGGGGGTTACCCCCCCCCCAAACAAAACTTCTTTCCCTACGACTTAGCGTGCATCCAGAGTTGGAATTCGCCTTCAAAGCCTGCTTTTTGGACTTTCCAGGGCACGCCTGCGTTAAAAAACTGGTCCAGGGATTTCATATGTGTTTCTATAAAGAGCAAGTATTTATCCACTGTATTAAGGGCAATTTCAAATGAGGATTCCAGAGCTTCGTAAGCCTCCACCAGTTCAGGCACGCGGAATTCTTCTTCTGTTGTATTAGGCAGCAAAGGGTGTCCATGGACTTTAAGGAATTGGTTTTTGAATTTATTGTATTCAATTTTGTCAAAGGTGATGGAGTTCAGGAAGGTTTCTAATTCCTTGTGCATACCGTAGAAAAGGCTGACTTCTGCGGAAGGCTTGGAGTTTTTGAGGAAGGGGTCGTAGTGGATAAGGAGAAAGTAATCTTCGTAGAGGAATTTACGGATTTTGATAAAAGTTTCGTCATTATAAAGGTAGTTTTCAATATCATAAAAGGAGTATTCGCCGTCCATAACGTCGATAAGGTTCATTTTATGGCGGTACAGTTCCCCGTACACGCGGCCCAGGCGGCGCTTGAGGATGGTGATAGTGGTATTTTTAGATTGAAAATACATCACAAAGGCGGCAAAAAGGGCCACAAAGGAGACAGAAAAAACGGCCTCATTAATGCTTGATACGGTAACAGGCACCCCTGCCAGAGCGGGCAGGGAAAGAAGCATGGCCAGAAAGGCGGAAAAAAAACATATGCCAAAAAGGGCATATACCAAGTCACGGAAAGTTCTCATCATCATAATGTATCCCTGAAAACGCGGAATCCGCGGTAGACTATACAAAGGCAAAAACGCTGAAAACGCCGTCTGCGTAAACCCCTTGGGGGCCACGTCTGGCAAGAAAGCAAGCACCGGGGAGTGTACCCAGGCGTTTAAAGCCAAGGGCCTCCACAAAACGCAGGGTATACTTATAGGGGCTTGGGGTAAAGCCAAGCAGACTATCAAGAGCCTGTGTGGCGCGGGTATAATCCAGAAAGGCATACCCTGCTTGCAGCGCAAGGGGCATAGGCAAACGCGCCAGAGGGGAAAAATGTACCTGCGCGCAGCGCCCCATAAAACCATTTACCCAGGCAATAGCCCCTACAAAAGGGGAAGAGAGCGCGGGCCATGAAAATTCCAAGGCAAAAAGCCATGCGTTTTGTCCTGTCAGTTCATCCCAGGCTTTTTTGCCTTCCGTGGCCAGATGTTGTGGCGGAATATCGTACAGTATCACACTGTGGCGGTTTTGTCGGCACAATGTATCCCAGATACAATCCCGTTCGTCCGGGTCTTGCACAACACGGCACGAAGAAGAGATAAGCCCCTTTTCAGGAAAGTCAAGAGTGCCGGATACGCCTTTTTGGGGTAAAAAATCCATACTGCCTCCTTTTTAGGGGAAGCATAAAAGAAAAAATTTTTTTTGACAGGCCAAAAAATGGTAAAAGCCGGCTATACTCGCACAAAAGGGGGAATAGTCGGCACAGGAGGGAAAAGGAGGAAGGAAAATCAGGAAAAATCGCTCCGTTCCCTGTCTTCCTGGCATTCCAGACAAAGGCCAACACCAGGAATTGCTTTAAGGCGCGCTTCGGGAATAGGGTTGCCGCATTCCACGCAGCAGGCTTTCCCGTCTATCCATTCCGGGCCTTCGTGGCGCATGGCTTTTGCCGCGGAAAGAAGGGCAGATTCACGGTTAATTCTTTCCAGTTCTGTTGCTTGATCAAATACATCCATTCTTTATCCTCAAAACACAAAAATCCAAAATTTTAGGGGGAACAGAAAAACATTAAAGACATACACCAGCTTGCTAGTGTTTACTTGCAAAAGTAAACACTATAAAACCCGTAGGGTTTTACGCCGCCGTGAGCGGCGTAAGTGAGCAAAAAACCACGTTTTTTTGC
>CAZJOG010000300.1:0-2162 GCA_964547565.1 uncultured Desulfovibrionaceae bacterium | reverse complement strand
GTTGTGCAAGCGGCTGGGTGATTTCGTACCCGCTCCAGCAGCAGAAAATGCAGACACACCCCCGCCCCCTCTGCCGCCCGAACCCGTGAGTGCGGTCAACCTTGAGGAATGGCGGCAGTATCAGGAAGAAAAAAGTACAGCCCAGCAGCCAGCGCAGCCAAGCATTATGGAAGCCCTCAAGCAGCGGCAGCGTGAGGAACGAAAACGCATCCTGCCCACCTTGGCAAAACACGGCCTGCACATTCTCAATATCGCCCGGCATTTTCTGAAGGTGAAGCAGCGGGAAGAGTTGCAGCAGGCACGACAGGCAGCCCGGCCCGCACCGATCAGCCGTAAGCCTCGCTTTGAAACCTGGCTGCGCGACCGTGGCCTGCATGTGCAGGCCAATCGCTGGCGACACCGTGGGCGTTTGGAAACGCTCCAGCCCACCGCACCGACTCCCACGCCCCTTGTGTCAGTTATTCCGCCCGACCGCACAGAGATGCAGCAGCTTGAAAAATACCTCGCCGCCGTAAGCGCAGATCGCGTGCGTGTGACCTGCCTTCGCATGATGGAAGACGGCAGCCGTAAGGCGTTTGTCCTTGATAAACAGGGAGGCATGAGTAAGGGCTTCACGCCGGAAGAACTCCGCACCCACATGCCCGAAATGCTGCGGCTTCAGCGGCGCGGCGAAAATATTTACTACACGCCGCTTTCCGAGGGGAAACATCATATCCTCATTGACGATATGACGCGGGAGAGCATGGAAAAACTTTATGCTGACGGCTTCCGGCCCGCCGTGGTGCTGGAAAGCTCGCCGGGCAACTATCAGTGCGTTTTGACATTGCCCAAGCTGCAAAGTCCGCACAACCGTGAAGTTGGCAACCGTCTCACCGAGCAGCTCAACAAAGAGTACGGCAACCCTAAGCTCTCCGGCTGCATCCACCCGCACCGTGCGCCGGGCTTCGCCAACTTCAAGCCGAAGCATCGTCTTGAAAACGGCAATTACCCAAGGGCGCGGCTTCTGCAAGCGGAAAAGCGCGAATGTGCCAAGGCTCTGGAACTGTCACGCCGTATCGAGCGTGAGTGCGCCGCAATCGAGGTCAAACGCCAGCAGACACACCCTCCGCGCCCTGCGCAACCGTCACTACACCCCGGCAGCACGGTTTCGGCCTACTACGCCCATTACGAAGACATCCGAAAACGCATCACCACGGAAGACCTCTCACGGGTGGACGCCATGATCGCCGTGCGCCTGCGGGCCACCGGACATAGCCAGGAGGCTATTGTCGATGCGCTTCTCCAATGCGCCCCCTCCATCCGTCAGAGCGGCCCCAAACGCGAAACCCGCAACTGGCAACGCTATGCTGAACGCACAGCCGCCTATGCCTTTGGTGTGGCCGGAGATTTGGCTCTGGCGAAGAACGAGCGCCTGCTGGAGCATTGGCGAAAGGTTGAAAACCTGACGACAGTTCCGCAATATGGACAGCACCTTAGGATGTGAGCAATACTCTGAAAGAACACTGACATCCCCCAAAAACTGGATTTAATCCCCTTGCATTTGACATGGCACCTGTGATAAGGTGGACGCATTAAGTGATCAAAGATCCATGCGTTTATAGCAGTATATAAAATAAAGAGATTGGTATGGATATAAGAAGTGAAAACTTTGCAAAACTTGTCAAAATGTCCGCAGCCAACTTTCTCTCAGCCAAGAAGAATTAGCCCAGTTACTCAGCGTGTCCTTCAGTACGTTAAACCGTTGGGAAAACGGCAAAACAATGCCTTTCAAGTTGGCGCGGGCACAGTTTGATGCCTTTTGCCTGAAAATGACTTGCCAAGGCAAGCGGGGAAGCACAACAAAAAACAAGGAAGCCAAGTCATGAGCAATGGTAATGGGGCCAACCTTGGCTTTGAGGACAAGCTGTGGAGTGCCGCCGATAAACTGCGGGGCACAATGGATGCCGCCGAATACAAGCATGTTGTTCTGGGGCTTATTTTTTTGAAATACATTTCTGATGCCTTTTTAGAAAAACATACTGAACTATTAGCTGAACCTCATGCAGACCCTGAAGACCGCGACGAATACGCCGCAGCTAATATTTTTTGGGTTCCTGTGGAAGCGCGTTGGGCCTATTTGCAGGGCAAGGCCAAAGACCCAAAGATTGGGCAAGTTATTGATG
>CAZJOG010000299.1:1211-2195 GCA_964547565.1 uncultured Desulfovibrionaceae bacterium | reverse complement strand
TGTCATCAGCCTAGCGGGTTATCGTTTTCGTCGCCCGGGCCGCTGCCGCCACCGTTGGGTGCATCGCCCAAGTAGATGGTTTGGGTCACGGTTCGGGGCGATTTGAGCAGTTGCTTGCCGTTGCCGCCAAATTGGGTGGTGACGCTCAGCGTGTACTCACCATTGGCCAGCCCTGCGGGGATGAGGAAGATGAGCTTCGAGGGGTCGTTCACGGCCATCATGTCCGGGGTGACTTTGGTCACGGCTTTGGTGGCGGCGCTGGTGAGGCTGATGCCCACGGTGGGGTCTGTGCCGGCTATTTTGAGCAGGGCACCCGTCAGGGTGAAGTTGCGTCCGGCGGTGGCGGTGGCGTCGGTGGCGCGGGTGGATACGTCTTGCGTGCCCGCTACGTACATGGCGCTGCCTTTTTCGCCGATGATGTTGATGCCCGTCTGGCGGATGGCTTCACGCATGGTGGCGCCTTGGGTGAAGGAGGTGTAGACGGTGTTCTGCTCCGGGTTCCAGGCTTTGTTTTCTACTACGCCGGTGAATTGCGCTACGGCTTGATAGAGGCCCATGTTGACGTGATAGCCGGTGAGGACGAGCTTCTGCACCACGCGTTGCTCTAGGTTGATGACGGCTTCTACGGTTTCGCGTTCCAAGCCGGGGTTCATCGCCATGATTTCGGAGATGACGCGCTGCTTGTCGGCGCTGCCTGCCGAGACGAGGACGAGGATTTTATCGTTCTTGTCATCCTTGGTCACGGTGTTGTCGGCCAGTTGGCCGTTCAAGGTGTACTTGATGTCGGTTGTTGCCATAATGTTTAAGTTTTTAAGTTAGTAAGTATGTTATTATAATTACTTATGATATTTCAATGTAGTAACTCAATTCTCCTCCTTCTGGAAGGTTGCTCTCCCCCGGGAAACGGGGGAGTCGGAGGGGGTGAGTACCCCAACGGGGGGAGGTGGTAGGTAAATTCATACCTTTTAAAGAATGATATTGCCT
>CAZJOG010000299.1:0-1201 GCA_964547565.1 uncultured Desulfovibrionaceae bacterium | reverse complement strand
GTTTATAAGTATGTTATTATAGTATCTCCATTCTCCTCCTTCAAGAAGGAGGAGTACCCCGAAGGGGGGAGGTGGTAGGAGGGGAGGTGGTAGGTAAATTCATACCTTTTAAAGAATGATTTCGCCTGTGCCTTCACCTACCACCCCGCCCTTTGGGCACCCCTCCTTCTTGAAGGAGGGGAATTGGGAGTTAGTAATCTCTTACGCAGCGCACGACGCCCATTAACAATAGCGTATAGCCATCGTCTCCATACCCCCAATAAGACTCAATTTGATCCGGGTGTCCGGATGCATCGCTCCAACGAGTTGATGACATACACTCGTATATCCAACCACCATCATCAGGAAGTTGTGCCTTCAAGGCATACATCAGCGTAAGTTCCGCCAGTGTAGGAACGCGCCACGTGCCTGCTGCGCCCGAAGCTTGAGAATAGGCGGCACAGTATGCCTTGGTATCTTCTCCGGGATACCTGCCTTCAGAGTAGCTGCCCACCTCGAAGCGTGCCGAAACAGTGTTGTACTGCGCATCATTCATAAAATGAAGAGGCACATCGTTCGACCCCCAGTTGGGATGAAACGTGCCACCCGTAGTGCCATACTCGTCTTTCGAGATAATACTGCTGCCCACTACGTGTGCATAATCGGCCGATATCACGCCGTAGTCGCGCACGCACCGGGTGTAGGCCGGAGTGGACTTGGGTTGAGTTCTAAATTCCAAGGTGTATGCCTCGGTCTCATTTTCATCTTCGCACAGCCAATAAGAGTATAAAGGATCCTGCTTAAAGGGTGTAATATCAAGTGGCTTTTTTTTAATGGCGTTAGTAAGCATCTGATATTCCCCTACAGTGAAACGGCGCCACGGTGCCACACACGGGCCATTTGTGCTGCCCCACGGTGCGGGAGTGTCTGAGACATCGTTTTCTGCAATCTCAAACTTTGCTGACACTTGGTAGGCTTCTGCAGAAATGCCTCCAACACTATTTAATAGCTTGTGTGCAGGAGTTTGCAGCCACGGAGCATGTATCGTGAAATCCCCATGCGTTATTCCAAATACTTCTCCAAACACATCTTTCGTTACAATCACTCTATTTTTTCCTTCGGCATTGGTGCTGACGTATGGATACCTCATAGTCAGAGGAGGTTGGCCTTCATAATCCGCCGGCGGCGTCAAATCCCCTCCCGTCATATCCCAATCCGTTAT
>CAZJOG010000298.1:0-2204 GCA_964547565.1 uncultured Desulfovibrionaceae bacterium | reverse complement strand
CCCTCTCCCCGGCTGGCCCGGCGCCGCCTGTGCGGTCGTGATCAGCCCGGCCCTGCCATCGTTTCGAATAAAAAAGGCATTATTCCCAGAAAATTCTGTACCGACAAGCGTATAACTCTTTTGTGCACCCAATTTTTTTGCCGCTAAGAGTGTTAATCCATAATAATCATTAAATTTCCATGTTTGGTTTTCACAATACTCAAGATGCCAATCAACAAATGAGGGAAATTTACTATTGTACTCTATAATAACCACTCTGGGGGAAATAACATCAATAGCTTTCCATACATCATAATCTGTGGAATCGATATCAATACTTAGTAAGTCTATTTCGCCAATGCAGCAGGAAGAAATTATAGAATTAATATTTGTTGGTGTAATAAATGCATGGTGGATATGAAGTTTATTTGAGTCAATATAATGAAAAAAATCTTCATTTATTGACTTGCAAGCATCTTCATTTCCTTCAATCCATAAACCATTCCAACCCGAGCAAAGCAAAAAAGCAGTATTATTTTCTCGACCATTTCCGACACCAAATTCTACAAAAGTTTTATTTGTTACCCCAATACGATTAAAAATTTCATGTATAACTCCATCTTCTCCATTTTGGGAGTAAACTCTGTGCTCATAATGCTCTAATCTATTAGGAGAAAGATCTTTAATAGCATTTTGCTTAAATTGTTCAGCGTATAGGTCATGTAAATATTTAAGATTCAGATTAATTTCGCTCAAGTAGTAAGAATTAACAGCAAGTTGAGCTGGAGATCCATTAGCTTGTTGGTATTCTTGGGCAAAAATTTTAGCAACTTTTCGGATATATTTTGCAATCCATTTCAGTACACGAGATTTTTTTTCCATGTTTACCTCTTTATTAGTGTGTTAGAGAACTTTATCTCAGTTTGTGTAGCAATTGCTTAAAAAATTTTTTTTCTTTTTTAACAGTTGCATCGAATGGGATAAGATTTTTTGCTTCTTCAAAATCTTCTAATCCAGAAGATGGGTCTGCATTTAGAGATATGATTGGATTAGAATATTCTAATTTTTGATGCATTCGCAACTTTATTGCTTGCACCATTTCGTTAACAGATATGTTTTTAACACAAGAATAATTATTTTTACACGGCTGATGCTGCGGATCAAAATTATTTTTTGCACATTCATTACAGCTTTTTTTCGGCGTAATATTTGTATTATTAATATAGCTGTCATAAAATAGTGGTTCGCCATTAGAATATGCTATTACACTATCGCAGTTCACAAATTTTGCAAGATGCATTAATCCGCCAATATTTCCACAAAATAAATCTGAGTTATAAAGTATTGCCGCTATCTTTCTAAATCCTACTTTACCTCTCATGTCTGTTGTATTTTTTAACTTTACATCATGTGGGCTACCAATTTGGATAAAATTATATTCCCTATGTAGGTGGTTGACTATTTTTTGAAAATTTTCAGCGCCCCAATTCTTATATTGTTGGATTGCTGTGGACATAATTGCGATTTGATTCTTTTTAAAGTATCTACCAAACTCCTTTTCACTTTGGGACAAATAAAGAGAAGGGTTAAGGGTAATATTTCCGTGTACTCCTAACTTTTCGCATGTTCTCCCCAAAATATGTGTCTGAGGCCAATTTACAATGGTTTGAGTGCTGTTTAGTTTTTTAAGAGAGCATGGAAAAATTACTATAGGGTGTAGTGAAAATTCTTTTTCCAGAAAATCTTGATTATGGTATAAATCAGAAAATTTATATTCTGTTATAATATCGCACGCATCAGAGTGGGTAAAAAATTCATCATAAAATGGTGCAACAAGAATTTTTTTTCCAGTTGCTTCATATCTTTTTTGACATCCGAAAAGAAATGCCAAAGTATCGCCGAGGCCATTCCAAGAGAAAAAGATTTCATTATATCCTGCATTTTTTGCTTCCGCCAAGGTAAGATGCATAGGAATGTTATCTCCAATAAAAAAATAAGTACTTGGCCAAATTCGCAGGACCCTTGGCATCCTCATAGAATTTATAAGGATTATCAAGGAATTTTTTTAGTTTTTTCCTAAGTTCCTTTCCTTTTTTTTGCCCTTTGGAAAGTTGCGATAGCAGTTCCTCATAAAATCTGCTATCCTTTGCATACTCCCAAAACCTATCGGCAAGTTCATATTCTGGGTTTTTCCACGGTTTTATTGTATGGGAAAAATGGATTAT
>CAZJOG010000297.1:0-2217 GCA_964547565.1 uncultured Desulfovibrionaceae bacterium | reverse complement strand
TGGCCCCCTTGGAGGAGGCGCCAAATACACTGCCCCAAGACGCCCCGTGACCCTTGTGTACACCGCTCCCTGTAAAAGTCAAACAGAAGCTCTCCATCTGGAACAGCGCATAAAAAAAATGCCAAAAACAAAAAAAGAAGCCCTTATCCGAGGGGAAACATTGCCGGGAATACCAGGCAATACCCTGGGCATTGAGAGTATAAAAATAATGCGAATAAAAACACCATAACTCTCTGAAACACCATACCTGCGAAAAAAAATCTCCTTGCTATTCCTTAAAGAGCATTTTATACTATATGCATACAGAATAGATTGGTATGTGAAAAAAATACCAGATGCAACCTTGCAAAACCAGCGCAACTTTTCCCCATATAAACGTGTATACTGAAGGAGTGAAAATGTTAAGAAACAAACCGCTTACCTCAAAAGTTATCATCCTTGGCGTAGACGGCATGGACCCGCGTTTCACCCGCAAACTGGTGGACGAAGGCAAATTGCCCAATGTAAAAAAGTACATGGATCTGGGCGCCGCCCGTGACGACCTCCAGCTCCTTGGCGGTGTGCCCACCATCACCCCCCCCATGTGGACAACCCTTGCCACAGGCGCCTACCCCAACACCCACGGTGTGTACGACTTTAACATCCCCGTACCCGGTGAGTTGGGCGTCAATGCATACGCTGGGTATTCCACCTATTGCAAGGCCGAACAGCTTTGGAATGTCACCACAGAAGCCGGCAAAAAAACCCTTATATGGCACTGGCCGGGTGCCGCATGGCCGCCATCCACCACATCCCCTCACTTGAGTGTTGTGGACAGCACAAGCCCGGGCGCTGTAGGCATGAACTACGCCGCCATAGACAGCGACGAAATGGCTATTGCCAGCACCCAAACCAAAAAAGCCGCCTTCCTGCCCTTCTCTACCCTTACTTCCCACCCGCCGCTGAACGCGGAAGAAGTAAAACCTCTGCGCTCCGTCTACAATGGCCTTACCTCCCGTCCCCCGATGGAAGACTATGTTAAGGAAATTGCCGCCAAGCACATGAAACCCCTGGAGTTTAACGGCTACCAGCCCTCCCCCCACGACGTGCGTAACGACTTTTTGAATGACGTGAGCCAAATGGACCAGCTTACAGACGCCCCCATCGGCCTTTCCCTTTCCCCCATTACAGAACCGGAAGGCTGGGCCCATGCCCCTGCCGGCGCAAAAGAGTTTGTTATTTTCTTCTACTATGGCGCCATCCAACGCCCCAGCCTTATCCTTAAAAATGCCAAGGGCGAATACGACCGCGTGGCCATTTACAAAACAAAGGCAGATAAAGAACCCCTCAAAATTCTTGAGCGCGACGTCTTTACCCCCCTTGTTTACGACACAGTAGACCTGCCCAACAAAACCTCCTACCTCTACCGTAATGCCCGCGCCCTGGAAATTGCCCCGGATGGCAGTATGGTAAGAATTTGGTTCTCCGGTGGTATTGACTACAAAAACGATACCGTCTGGTACCCCAAATCCATGTATGAGAAAATTTTTGAAAAGTTTGGCCCCCCTGTCCCCACCAGCCTTGCCGGCGGTCAGGATAAAGAACTGCTTCAAAAATGCGGCCACGAACAATGGCGCCTTGCTGCCAAATGGCAGGCCGACTGCCTGCGGTATATGATGGACGAAGAAAATACCGAAGTTATTTTCTCCCACTACCACGGCCCAGACCTGCAAGGCCACCTGTATGTGAAGTACTTAAAAAATCGCGAGTTCTCCAAACTGGACGAAAAAGAAGTGCTTGGCATTGCAGAAGAAACCTACAAACTGACAGACGAATACCTTGGCTGGTTCCTGCCCTACATAGACAAAGGCTGGACAATTATTATCCTGTCCGACCACGCCCTTGTCTGCCCGCAGCAACGCCCCCACTTTATAGGCGATAACTACGGCCTCAATGCCGGCGTTATGAAAAAACTGGGCTACACTGTCCTCAAAAAAGACGACAAAGGGAACGAGCTTCCCGAAGTTGACTGGGCCAAAACAACAGCCGTGCAAATGTGCTCCAACAGCATATTCGTGAACCTTAAAGGCCGCGACCGCCACGGTATTGTTGACCCCAAGGATAAGTACGAACTGGAAGAAAAAATCATCACCGACCTTTATAACTACAAAGACTCCACAACAGGACACCGGGTTATTTCCCTTGCCCTGCACAATAAAGACGCCGTCCTCCTTGGCC
>CAZJOG010000296.1:0-2231 GCA_964547565.1 uncultured Desulfovibrionaceae bacterium | reverse complement strand
TATGGTTCGCGTTCTTTTAACTTCAAAGACCCCCTGCCCCATATAGAAACCCTTAACCCGGAATACCCGGCCCGTATGCGCGGTGTGGTGGAAAAATGCACCTTCTGCGCAGAACGCCTTGAAAAAGGCCTTATGCCCGCTTGCGTGGAAGCCGCCAATGGCGCCATCCTGTTCGGAGATCTGGAAGACCCGGAATCCGAAGTGCGCCTTGCCCTTGCAGAAAACTTCAGCATACGCCGTAAACCCAGCTTGGGTACAGATCCCGGCGTGTATTACATCATATAAGGAGTAGGCCATGCTTGAACGAGTTCTTAAGGGTTCGCCAAAGTTCTATATCTGGCTTACCTTTCTGCTTATGGTCATCGGCTACGCCTTTATTGTATACGTTTTTCAGCTTGTATACGGCCTGCAGATCACCAACCTTAGCCGCAACGTAAGCTGGGGTTTTTATATCGCCCAGTTTACTTACCTTGTCGGTGTGGCAGCCTCCGCCGTTATGCTTGTGCTGCCTGCCTACTTCCACCACTACACAAAATTCAAGCGCGTTATTATATTTGGCGAATTCCTCGCCGTGGGCGCGGTTGTTATGTGTATGCTTTTTATTGTTGTGGATATGGGGCAACCCCAGCGTGTTATGAATGTGGTGCTTAACCCCACCCCTAACTCCGTGATGTTCTGGGACTTTGTGGTGCTCTCCACGTACCTTGTCCTTAACGCCATCATCGGCTGGACTACCCTCCAGGCAGAACGCTACGACGTGCCGCCCCCAAAATGGGTAAAATACCTTGTGTACCTCTCCATTGTCTGGGCGTTTTCTATCCACACGGTCACCGCGTTCTTATACGCCGGCCTGCCCGGTCGCCACTACTGGCTTACCGCCATTATGGCCGCCCGCTTCCTGGCTTCCGCCTTCTGCTCAGGCCCGGCTATCCTCTTGCTCCTTATCCTGCTTTTGAAAAAACTTGTGGGCTTTGATGCTGGTAAGGCTGTTGTACGCACCCTTTCTATTATCATCACCTACGCGATGTGCCTTAACGTCTTTTTCTTTATACTGGAACTCTTTACCGCCTACTACAGCGGTATCCCGGGTCACCAGCACCCCATTACCTTCCTGTTTATGGGGCACGGCGGACATGGCGCATGGATTAACGGCTGGATGTGGCTGGCCGCTATATTTGCCATACTCTCCCTTATCCTTCTTATTAACCCCCATACCCGTAATAACGATAAAATACTGCCCTTTGCCCTCATTATCCTGGTTATCGCTTCCTGGATTGATAAGGGTCTGGCCCTGCTTATCGCCGGCTTTACACCCACAATGTTTGAAACATACGAAATATACGCCCCCTCGTTCTGGGAAGTCTCCATAGCTCTGGGTATATTCGCTATAGGCGCACTCATTGTCTCCGTGCTGTGGAAAATTGCCCTGGATGTCAAAAAAGAGGCAAGAACCTTTGACTTGGACGAGTCAGCCTCGCCCAGCCACCACTAAAAACAACAAAAACGGCGGGCTAAAACCCGCCGTTTTTGTTACGTGAGTGGGAAAAAAATTTGGGGAAGGGGGAGAACTTTTTTGTGGACAAAAAAGTTCTCCCCCTTCCCCAAACCCCTTCCCCCTCTCCAAAAAAACTTTTTATTATCTATACACGTTGCCATCACGCTTTTGTTTTCCCCGGTATACTGGAAGTATATACAAGAAGTATAGTAACAGGTACGGGAAAATTTTAAAAAATATACCATAGCCTCTTCTTTGACAAAGCCGGCCCTTACAGGCTATAAGACTTGCAACTGAAGAAAAGCCAAGGCTGTGTACTTTCTGCCACGTTGTGAAAGAAAAATGCCGGCCATTTCACCTGCCCCGGAGGCACCATGTTCCCCAAAGAAGCGACAAGCATTTGCAAAAGTATATTGCGTAATGGGTATGATGCGTACATTATAAACGCCCCCCTGCAGCAAGAAATATTTGAAGCCTCCGGTGAACTGGAGGTGGATATTGCTGTAGAGCCAGATTTTGAAAATCTGGCCAAAATTATCCCCAATCTGGAACTTTCGCACGAGGAAGGTCTGGTAGGTGTATGCACAGGGGAAAGCGGCGCGTTTTACCGCTTTTATCCTACAGATATTTCCGATGCCTCCCATCCGGAAGTTTCCCTTACCCGTATCACCCCGCATATGCACAAAACTTTGCAAAAACTTAACCCGGAACGTTATCTATCCGGGATGCGTCTGAC
>CAZJOG010000295.1:0-2234 GCA_964547565.1 uncultured Desulfovibrionaceae bacterium | reverse complement strand
ACACTTCCTACCCCTAGGAAATGATGAAGACAGCTGTTGGCAACATTTCCAAGCCAGCGGAAGGCCGATTTCCGGTTTATTGGTAAGAACGAAACATGATACAAAAAGATAAGACATACAACCTGGCAACCTTTTTTTGCCTCTACATCGCACAAACGATCCCGATGAGCTTCTTCTCGACCGTTATCCCCGTGATGATGCGGCAGGAGAACTTCTCGCTTTCGGCAATCGGACTATTGCAACTCATCAAGCTGCCCTGGATACTGAAATTCCTCTGGTCGCCGCTGGTGGACCGCCATGCCGTGACGACGGGCGACTACAAACGGTGGATCTTCTCCTCCGAACTGATCTACGCCGTGCTGATCTTCGCCGTCGCCTTTCTCGATTTCCAGACAGACTTCTACACCATCCTGGCACTGATCATCCTCTCCTTCGTCGCCTCCGCCACACAAGATATCGCGACCGACGCGCTGGCAGTGCTCGCCTTCAGCCGCGCCGATAAAAGCCGCGTCAACAGCATGCAGTCGATGGGCAGCTTCGGCGGCTCGATGATCGGGACAGGCGTACTGCTCTGGATATTCAAACAGACAGGATGGACGATGCTCCTGCCCTGCCTCGCACTCTTCGTCCTGATCGCCCTGCTCCCCCTCCTCTTCAACAAAGGGGTGCAGATCGAACCGAAAGACCGGGCACAACGCGCCCGGAAAGCCGACGTCTTCTATTTCTTCACCCAACAGGGAATCTGGCGGCAGATCGGCTTCCTCTTCCTCTACTACTCCGGACTGATCGGGACGCTGGCAATGCTTCGCCCCTTTCTCGTCGACAAAGGATACGACATGGCAGCCATCGGACAGATGAGCATGGCGGGAACAGCCGTCGGTGCCGCCGCCTCATTCGCCGGAGGCATCATCATGCGCCGCCTCGGACGCGAACAGACGCGGATACTCTTCGCCACCTTCGTCCTCCTGGCAACGCTCTATTTCCTCGGTCTCTCCTACGTCACCCCTACCACGCCCCTGCTCTACGGCGGTATCTTCCTCCTCTGGGGCAGCTACGGGATGGCGACGATCGTGGTCTACACCACGGCGATGGACTGTGTCCGTCCGGGACGCGAAGGAACCGACTTCACCGTGCAGACCGTCATCACCCACCTCAGCGGCATGCTGATGGCGATCCTCAGCGGCCAGATAGCAGACCTGGCAGGGTATCACGGACTTTTCTTTTTCGAGACAAGCGTTGCCGCGATCTCCCTTCTTTATATACTCACTGTCTTTAGAAAAAACAACAAAGCAATATGAAAAAGAGCATACTGAAAAAATACAATGTGCCGGTACCCCGCTACACCAGCTATCCGCCGGCAAACCTCTTCCACCCCATCACGCCTGGAGATTACAACAAGATGCTGTATCGTTCGGATGAAGAGAACCCGCGCAACCTCTCCTTCTATTTTCATATCCCCTTCTGTTTTAAACTCTGCCACTACTGCGGATGCAACTCCTATCGGAATCCCAATTCGGATATAATCGACCGCTATGTCGACACGCTCCGGAAAGAAGCCGAGCTGGTACTCCAAAGGCTGCATCGCGGCAGAAAACTCGCCCAGATACATTATGGGGGCGGAACACCCAACTTTTATCCGTTAACCGAACTGGCACGGTTGAACGATTTCCTGTTTGACGAATTCTTCACCATCGAAGAGCCTGAGGTGGCAATCGAATGCCATCCGGGGTGGGTGTCGGAGACGGCATGGAAGCAGATGGCGCATGCACGGTTTAACCGCGTCAGCCTCGGCATACAGGATTTCAATATGGAGGTACTCCGCGCCGTCAACCGCCGCTCCCCAGTGCTGAAACCCGAAAAGATCGTCAACCTCCTGCGCAAGCAGAAGGTGAAGATAAACATGGACTTTATCTACGGATTGCCCCTTCAGACTCCCCAAAGCTTCGCCGACACCATCCGCCGGGCGATCGACATGCAACCGGATCGGCTCGTCACCTTCTCCTATGCACACGTTCCCTGGAAATTCCCCCGGCAGAAAGCACTTGAAAAGGCGGGGCTGCCCGACGACAAGGAGAAAAGCAAAATGTCGGATGCCGCCCGGCAGTTATTGAGCGATGCCGGATATATCCAGATCGGCATGGACCATTTAGTCCGCCAGGGGGATGAACTCCACATCGCCCAGATAAACGGACAACTGCACCGGAACTTCCAGGGATACTGCACCCGCCGGACCA
>CAZJOG010000294.1:0-2247 GCA_964547565.1 uncultured Desulfovibrionaceae bacterium | reverse complement strand
CCCCCCCCCCCCCCCCCCCCCCCCCCCCCCCCCCCCCCCCCCCCCCCCCACATGGTTTTCCCCTTCCCCCACAAAACCCGTCTTCTTGTCGCGGTTTTTGTTGTCACCATGCTTATTTTGCCGCAGGGTTTAAACACCTATTGGATAGATGTTGCGGTCAGTATTGGCCTTGGCACACTGTTATGTTTGTCTTTAAATATTATTTTAGGGCAGGCGGGCATATTTAATATGGGGCACGCGGCGTTTTACGCTATTGGGGCGTATGCCACAGCCATATTAAACACCCAGTATGGCATACCAATTTTGTGGTTATTGCCTGTATCCGGTTTACTGGCGGCCATTTTTGCGCTTGTGGTGGCGCGGCCTATTATCCATTTACGGGGTGATTACCTGCTTGTGGTCACCATAGGCATTGTAGAAATTGTGCGTATTGCGCTTATGAATGATATTGGCGGCCTGACAGGTGGTGCCAATGGTATTTTTGGCATAGCGCGGCCGGAGATATTGGGATATAAAATCAAAAAAGGCATAGATTTTTATTATCTGGTATGGGGCTTGGTTGCCCTGACTGTGCTGTTGTTTTACTGGCTTCATACCTCCCGTTTTGGCAGGGCGCTTTCCTGCATAAAGGAAGACGATGTGGCTGCGGAAGGCTGCGGCATTAATGTGGCGTATTACAAGCTTATGGCATTTGTTTTGGGCGCGTTTTGGGCAGGTATGGCGGGCACGCTTTTTGCGGCAAAAATGACAATCATTTCGCCAGGTTCTTTCACATTTTGGGATTCCGTACTTTTATTTGCGGCTGTCATTTTAGGCGGTGGCAGTTATGCCGGGGTTATCCTGGGGGCATTTCTGGTTTTTGGTTTGCCGGAAATTTTCCGCGATCTGGCAAGCAGCCGCATGCTGTTTTTTGGTCTGGCGCTGATGGTGATGATGATTTTACGGCCCCAGGGTCTTTTGCCACCCAAACCCCGCTCCTACAAAAAAGCCATACAGCGTTATTTTGCCGAAAAAGGCAAGCCGGAAACACCCGCGGAAAACCAGACAGACAGCCAGAAGGAGGAAGCCCATGCAAACAGCTGAACCCCTTCTTTCTATGGACGGCGTGACCAAAACATTCGGTGGTCTTGTGGCTGTTAATGATGTTACATTTACGGTGGAAGACGGCAGTATTGTGGGGATTATTGGCCCCAACGGGGCGGGTAAAACCACAGTTTTTAACCTTATCACAGGTAATTATGTGCCGGATGCCGGTTCCATTATGTTTGGTTCTACCTCTCTTGTGGGTAAAAAACCCCACCAGATTGTTGAGTTGGGGGTAGCCCGCACCTTCCAGTCCATACGCCTTTTCCCCCAGCTTTCTGTCATAGAAAACGCGCTGGCGGGCAGGCATTGCCGTATGAAGTCCGGCCTTCTGGCTTCCATGTTCCGCTCACCGGCAGAGAGGAGGGAAGAACGTTTGGCTATAGCGCGCTGTATGGACGAGCTGGATTTTGTAGGGCTGGTGGATGACTGCAACCAGCGCGCCAGCGCTCTTTCGTATGGTAACCAGCGCCTTTTGGAAATGGCCCGCGCTCTGGCTTCTGACCCCAGGCTTATTATTCTGGATGAGCCGGCAGGCAGTATGAACCAGCCGGAAACCGAGGTACTGGTGCGCCTTATCCGCGCCATACGCAAACGCGGTATAACTGTTATGCTTATTGAACACGATATGGGGCTGGTGATGCAGGTATGCGAAAAACTTCTTGTGCTGGAATACGGCGCAAAAATAGCAGAAGGCACACCCACGGAAATACAGAAAAACCCGCGCGTTATAGAAGCGTATTTAGGGCAGGAGGAATAACCTGTGTTTCTGGAAATAGAAAACTTGCGTGCAGGTTACGGGGCTATTGAAGTTGTCCACAATATTAACCTGCATGTGGAAGAAGGGGAAATAGTCTCCATATTAGGCGCAAATGGGGCAGGTAAAACCACCACCCTGCTTGCCATAAGTGGCCTTGCCACTGTGCTTGGCGGCAGTATTAAGCTTTGCGGGGAAAATTTGCACACCCTGCCCAGTTACGAAATTGTCAGCCGTGGCCTTGCGCAGTCACCGGAAGGCCGCCGCATTTTTGGCACACTTTCTGTTATGGAAAACCTCAATTTGGGCGCTTTTACGGTAAAGGATGAATCCCGCAGCCGCAAAACCCGGGATTGGATTTTTGAACTTTTCCCGCGCCTGTATGAACGCAAGGAGCAGCTTGCGGG
>CAZJOG010000293.1:0-2248 GCA_964547565.1 uncultured Desulfovibrionaceae bacterium | reverse complement strand
CGCCCAGCCCGCTTAAAACAGGGGCCTTTCCTTTCCCTGTTGGCAAGCCAGCTGGCCCCATGCTGAGCCCAAAACCCGCTGCCCCCCTTGCAGGCAGCCCGTATACATGAGCTGGCAAATGTTAAGCCCGTGCGGCTTACCTCATTTTGCTTTACACCCAGTCAAGGGTTTCCCCCCTTCCTTTAAACGATTCTCGCCTTTGATTTTTTAAGGAGATTCCATGCACACATTAAAAAAAGTTCCCGCGTCTCTTGCGGCTTTTCTTCTTTTTATTGCCATGGCTTTTAACACTGCCCTGGCTGTTGAACTTCCCAGTTTTGCCCCTCTGGCAAAAAAAGCCGGCCCTGCTGTTGTGAACATCAGTACTGAACGTATGGTCACAGGCGGCTTTTCCGATATGTTCCAGGGTATGCCCCCGCAAATGGAACGCTTTTTTGAACAATTTGACCCCTTTTACGATGACCGCGGCTCCCAGGGCCATGTCCAAAACTCCTTGGGCTCCGGTTTTATTATCTCGGAAGACGGGTACATTGTCACCAATAACCATGTGGTAGAAGGCGCAGACAAGGTGTATGTGAACCTTGAAGGCGATGACCCCAATAAAAAAGGTATGGAAGCTGTCATTATTGGCCGCGATGCGGATACAGACCTTGCCCTCTTAAAAGTCACCCCCTCCAAACCCCTGCCCACACTCACCTTTGGCGATTCCGATGCTTTGGAAGTGGGCGACTGGGTTGTAGCCATAGGCAACCCCTTTGGCCTCAGTAATACAGTGACAGCCGGTATACTTTCCGCCAAAGGCCGCGATATCCAGTCCGGCCCCTTTGATAACTTCCTCCAGACTGACGCCTCCATCAACCCCGGCAACTCCGGCGGCCCACTCCTTAACCTTCAGGGAGAAGTGGTAGGCATCAACACAGCTATTGTGGCCAGCGGCCAGGGCATTGGTTTTGCTATACCCAGCAACCTTGCCGCCTCTGTTGTTGCAGACCTTAAAGATTCCAAGCGTGTCAGCCGTGGCTGGCTTGGTGTCACCATACAGGATATTGACGAAAACACCGCAAAAGCCCTGGGGTTGGAACAAAACTCCGGCGCTCTTATTGGCTCCGTTGTCCCCGGTGACCCTGCAGAAAAAGCTGGCATGAAAGCCGGTGACATTGTCGTCAAAGTAGGCGAAAAACCCATTAAAAACTCTGGCGAACTCCTGCGCGCCATTGCAGACCATAAACCCGGTACCACCGTTAAAGTGGACGTTATACGCAATGGCAAAGCCACCACCCTTAATGTCACCCTTGGCGACCGGAATAAAGACACAGAAAGTGCAGAAATAAAACCAGATGATAAATCCGGCATCTCACTCGGCATTTCTGTGCGCGCCCTCAGCAACGACGATGTGCGCGCCCTGCAACTGCCCCCTGATACAGTGGGTCTGTTTATCACACAGGTGGATCAGCGCGGCCTGGCAGCCCGTTACGGCCTGCGCCAAAACGATATTCTGCTTTCCGCCAACCTTACCCCCCTGGAATCCCCCAAGGATTTAAGCCAAATACTCAACGAAGAAGCAAAAAAACGCGGCGCCCTGTTACTGCACGTTATGCGCAGAGGCGAAGTGTTCTTTATGACTATCCCCCTTGAACCAACAAAATAAAGGGAGAAAAAAGGCACTGGGGGCGGGGAGTTCCCCCCCTTGTTCCAAGAAAGGCGTTCTCCCCTCTCCCAGTGCCAGCCCTCTCCCCAAAAACTTTTATCGCAGATATTAAAAGCAAAACTTGACAGAAAAACCTTGCATATTTATTATGCAGACGTGAGGTTAAAAGCAGAAGGGCCCAGAGTGCTGATTACACCCTGAACCCCGTGTTTTGCGCGATGCCCCAACCTCCTTAAAACCATGTTAAAGGTTTAAAGAAGCTGACCCCGGTTGTGACTGCCACTACCGGGGTCAAACCTTTACCAGGCCTTACTGGCTATTGCCAGAAGGAATATTATGGTGAAGATTCCCACAATAATGGCTTTTATACTTTTTTTCAAAAGCACTACCTCCAAAGGGGCCTAGACTTCGCGCGACTTTAAGGAGGTAATTACAACATACAAAGCTGTTTTATTTTTGCAAGTATAATTTCTAAAACGTGTAAAGCCGTGGAAATTTTATTTCCACGGCTTTTGGTTTTATGACAGACTAAAAACAAACCCCTCCGGGGTTTGCGCCGCCCACCATCGCGCTTCGCTTGCTGGGCGGAAAGGCACGGCA
>CAZJOG010000292.1:0-2254 GCA_964547565.1 uncultured Desulfovibrionaceae bacterium | reverse complement strand
GTGGCTATACGCTTATGTATAACGGCACAAACGGCTGGCAAGCGGAGGATGATTGTTTATTTAATCAGGTTGTAATTTTGCCAGATGGCCTTTCTGCCACTGCCACAAGTTTTGCGACGGATACCAGCGGCTTGCTTGTTTTAAAAGAAAGCCTTTTGCTTATAGAAAACGGCCTCACCCAGGAATGGGTGGAGGTGGTGAATTACAGCGCATCAGGCATCACAATCAACCGGGGAATGCTGGACACTGTACCCCGTGTTTGGGGCGCAGGTTGCCGCGTGTGGTTCCCTTCAGAATTGGGCTTTGGGGTCTGCGGTGTGCAGACCAATTCCGGCAGTCGCCTCAACTTTGTACAGGCTACACATGGGCCTATGGGACAGGTCACCCCCTCAAGCGCTCTGCAGGTGGGGGTAACAATGGTTGCGCGGTACTTGCGGCCCTATCCCCCCGCGTATTTGCAGGTTAATGGCGCGTATTTGCGGCCAAGCATTGGCAAAACAGATTTGCTTACCCTTGCATGGCGACACCGCGACAGAACCCAACAGGCGGATATACTGGTTAAACAAAGTGACGGCAATATCGGGCCAGAAGCAGGGGTGACGTATAATGCAAGGTTTTATGACGAAAAAAACATACTTCGCCGCTCTGTTACAGGCCTAACGGGTAGCAGCTATGTGTGGAATACGGAAGTTGAGGATTGTGGGCTAACCGCAGGGGATGATATAGTATTGTTGCATTTTGACGGGGATTTTTCAGACATATGCGGGCATTCTTTTTCTCGCATGGGCAACCCAGCACTTTCTGCTGTGCAAAAAAAATGGGGGGAGGCTTCCCTTTTACTTAATTCATCTTCCTACCTTGCAAGTACAGCCAAGGCAGATTTGCGCATTGATAGCACAAGAACTTTTACAATTGAGTGCTGGACGTATTTTGACACACTAAGTACGGTTATGGGATTACTTTTTCTTGGCGACATAACGTCAAATGTAAGTAGGATACAAATAGATGCAAAACAAGACGGAAGTATCACTTTTTATACACAAGTAGGAAATGCAACATCTAGTGCTGGTACAATTTCCACAGGAAAATGGTATCATATAGCTGCTGTTTGCAATAATGGAGCTATGTCACTGTTTGTCGATGGATTCTTAGTGGGTACTGGTACTTTGACAGCATCGCAATTAGGAGCAACCCCAACGCTGTATATCGGAGCGGCTAGAAATAGTTCAGTTATTTATTCGCTTAATGGATACATTGACGAAGTGCGCATATCCAAAGTGGCACGGTATACCGGGGAGTTTACTCCGCCAGACGCGCCGTTTATTGCAGAACCCGTGGTACTTAATAATAAAATGCGGGTAGAGCTTGAGGCCGTGCGCGCAGGGTACACCAGCCTGCAAAAATGGGATTGGACGGTAGAGAGGGTTTGATTTTTATGGCAGGGGAGCTGTAACTCCCCCACCGGCATGGTGAAAAGGCACCATACCACGGCTTTGCAATGCGTTATTTTACAGTTTACGCAAAGCAAAGTTACCGCTCGAAAAAAGCCAGGTTTTGCACCATAGCAGGCGCAAAAATAGCAGGGAAAAGCGGGGAAAGCAAGAGCCGATAACGGCAGGGATACATGCAGAAAATTAGTTCACCAGTGTCTGGATGGATAGGCGGGAAATATCAACTTTCCGAGCAGATTATTAACCTTATACCGCAACATACTTGCTATGTAGAAGTTTTTGCAGGCTCAGCTTCGGTTTTGTTCCGTAAAGAGCCATCTAAAGTGGAAGTAATAAACGATATAAACCAAGAGCTTGTTACACTTTACAGAGTATTGCAAAACCATTTTGAGGAATTTTGTCGCTCGTTTGAATGGGCTATTGTTTCCCGCTCGGATTTTGAGCATTACAGGGAGTTACCAGCGGCTATGCTTACAGACATACAAAGAGCAGTACGTTTTTATTACTTGCAAAGGAGCTGTTTCAGCGGGAATATGTGGCCTCCAAGCTTTTCTACAAGCACTTTAAGTACACCCAAAGCTGACTATGGAAAACTAAAAAAAACTTTACAGTTAGCACATGAAAGACTGCGCAAAGTGTATGTGGAGTGTCTTTCATATTCAGACATACTTCACAAGTATGACAGGCAAGAAACATTTTTCTATATTGACCCGCCCTATTGGGGATATGAAAAATACTATGGCAAAGACATCTTTTCCAAAAAGGATTTTACTGAGCTTACGGAACAACTTTCACATATAAAA
>CAZJOG010000291.1:0-2265 GCA_964547565.1 uncultured Desulfovibrionaceae bacterium | reverse complement strand
GCAACCGACGTGAGCTGGTGGGCGGCGCCAACCCCAAGGGGGTTTGTCATGAGTGTGGAGGCCCCTTTTGTCCACAAAAAAGGTTCTCCCCTTCCCCCAATCTTCCCCCATCACGACGCTTCGCGGGCGGATTCGGCGTAAAGGTAAAGCGGGGGGGCATTATCTGTGATAGTAGAGGCGCGGATAATGCATGTTTGCAGGCCCTCCATGGAGGAGAGGTTATACATAATATCCAGCATAATGGATTCCATGACATTACGCAGGCCGCGCGCGCCTGTTTTACGTTCTATAGCTTTTTGGGCAATAGCGATGAGGGCGTCTTTTTCAAAGCGCAGGGTCACGTTATCCAGTTCAAAGAGTTTCTGGTATTGTTTAACCAGGGCGTTTTTAGGTTCTGTAAGAACACGCACAAGGTCTTCTTCCGAAAGGTCGTCCACATGGGTGATAATGGGGATACGGCCCACAAATTCCGGTATAAGACCAAACTGGACAAGGTCGGACGGGTGAACCTGATCCAGCAGGGCGCTGAGGGATTTTTCTTTTTTGCTGACAATGCTGGCGGCAAAGCCCATACTGGAACCACGCATACGCTGTTCCACCATATTTTCAAGGCCAATAAAAGCACCACCCACAATAAACAGGATATTGGAGGTATCCATACGGATAAATTCCTGTTGGGGGTGTTTGCGGCCACCCTTGGGGGGGATATTGGCTTCTGTGCCTTCGATAATTTTGAGCAGAGCTTGCTGGACACCTTCGCCAGAGACATCGCGGGTGATAGAGGGGCCATCACTTTTGCGGGAGATTTTATCTATTTCGTCAATATAAATAATACCTTTGCTGGCAGCTTCAATGTCATAATCGGCATTTTGCAAAAGCTGGACAAGGATATTTTCTACATCTTCGCCCACATAACCGGCTTCGGTAAGGGTGGTGGCATCGGCAATAGCAAAGGGCACTTTAAGGACACGCGCAAGGGTGCGCGCAAGAAGGGTTTTGCCGCTGCCGGAAGGGCCAACAAGCAGGACGTTACTTTTTTCTATTTCCACACCATCAAGGGCAGAGGCGGCAAACACACGTTTATAGTGGTTATGGACTGCCACGGAGAGTATTTTTTTGGCCTGGTCCTGGCCTATCACATATTCGTCCAGCTTTGCTTTGATTTGTGGGGGACTAAGCAAAGGGCCGCCTTCCGCGGCGTCTTCCAAAGACTGGTGGGCGATAATATCGCTACAAATGCCCACACATTCATCGCAAATGCAGGCATGGCCCTGGGCAATAAAGTGTTTGGCTTCGTATTCGTTTTTTCCACAGAAGGAGCAGATAAGGCCTTCCTGGGGAATATTGGAGGATGGGGTCATGGAGGCTCCCGCTATTTTTTGGCTAAGTCATTGCGTGAAGTAAGAATTTTGTCCACAATGCCGTAGTTAAGGGCTTCTTCGGCTGTCATAAAATAGTCGCGTTCTGTATCTGCGGCTATTTTTTCGTAGGTTTGGCCTGTATGGTGGGCCATAATACGGTTCAGGCTTTCTCTGAGGCGCAGAACTTCGCGCGCGTGGATGTCAATATCCGTCACCTGTCCCTGGAAACCGCCAGAGGGCTGGTGTATCATCACCTGGCTGTTGGGCAGGGCATAACGCATACCTTTGGCGCCCCCTGTAAGAAGAAAAGCACCCATGCTGGCGGCGCGGCCCATGCAGAAGGTAGAAACAGGGGCGGAAATAAACTGCATAGTATCGTAAATAGCTAAACCAGCGCTGACAACACCGCCCGGGCTGTTGATATACATAAATATTTCTTTTTCCGGGTCTTGGGATTCCAGAAAAAGCAACTGGGCGCAGATAAGGGAGGCCACCGTGTCGTTTACTTCTGATCCCAGAAGCACAATACGGTCTTTGAGCAGGCGGGAATAAATATCATAGGCACGCTCAGAACGGCCTGTTGTTTCAATAACCATGGGGATATTCATGGTAAACCTCAAAATGTTTTATGTATTCTCCGCGCGTTTAACACACAAAAAACACACGGGTAACTTAAAGACAAATGGTTGTACCCCATGTACAACCCGAAAAAACACAAAAAATCTTTCCTAATCGCTTTATTCCGTGCGGGTGTGGCGGCGCGGGCAGTTGCGTAGCAAGTGGCAAGCCGCCACATCCGCACGGCAATAAGGGGGTTTGGGGGGGATTATCCCCAACACAGACGAATGACAAACCCCTTCAGGGTTTGCGCCGCCCACCATCGCGCTTTGCTTGCTGGGCGGAA
>CAZJOG010000290.1:0-2276 GCA_964547565.1 uncultured Desulfovibrionaceae bacterium | reverse complement strand
CATGCGCCGCCTTGGCCTTGAAGAAAATACCCTGCTGTTTATGGTTTCCGACCACGGCGAGCCCCTTGGGAATGGCGAACACGGCCACGGTATTATCCGTAAGTGCCGCCCCTGGCCGTATGAAGAACTGGTGCACGTGCCCTTTATTTTGCGCGCGCCCGGTCTGCCTGCTGGCAAACGTGTGAAGGGTTTTGTGCAGTCCTGTGACATTGCCCCCACCGTGTGTGACTGGCTGGGCATTGGCGTTCACCCGGATATGCAGGGCAAAAGCCTTCTGCCTTTGGCCCGTGGCGAAGTGAACAGTGTACGTGATTACGCTGTGTGCGGGTACAACAAGTATTCCTGGGCACTTATTATGGAAGACTGGTCATACATCCACTGGCTGCAGCCTGATGAAGACATTAATGTTATGATGCAGAAGTTCTTTGTGGATCCTGTTGAAAAAGCTTCCTCCGCCCTTAAAGCTGTTGGTGGTAAAGCCTTCTGCGATATTCTGGATGCAGAACGTGAAGAAGCAAAAGAAAGTGGTGCTCTTTCCGACGTGCAGGCAGATCAATGGACATGCACACCTACTTCCGAAACAACCGTGCCTGCTGTGGACGAACTGTACGATCGTAAGAAAGACCAGTTCCAGTTGCATAACGTGATTAAAGAATACCCGGACAAAGCAAAAGAAATGTTTGCACGTCTGAAGGATATTATGGCGGAATTGCGCGCCAGTTAGAGTCTATTAACAAAAATTCTCTACAATCTGTGTCTATGTGTCCCTGTTACCTTTAATTGTGCCAGAGTTTTTTCTTATCATTTCGATAATACATACGAAAAACTCTAGCAATAGCGGGCGTGTCTTTTGCAAAGTATCGTGCTGTGCGGCGACTTTTCGGATAGACTCTTTAAGGTAACAGGGGCACAAGAAAAATGGCGAACAACCCCTTTGCGCCACAGTGGTGCAAAGGCGCTGCTCTATAACATCGGAGGAATGTATGAAACGAGTTTTACGTACTCTGGCTCTTGCGGCTGTTTTGGTTCTGGGTTCTGTTCCCGCATATGCTGCGGAGTATGAACTTGTGCTTCAAAGTACCCTGCCTGAGCAAAATCCCGGTAATGCTGTGCTTCGCGAGTGGATTAAGGAAGTGGAAGAACTTTCCGGTGGTCGCCTTTCTATCAAACTTGTTGCCAACTCTGCCATTACACGCATTGAAGGCGCCTACAAAGGCCTTGTAGGTGGTGCGGTAGATATGACATTGTTTGCTGCTAACTTTACCCCTGCAGAAATACCGTATTCTATTGCAATAAGCTTCCCTTGTATTTCTAAAAATGCGGTGCATGCCACAAACATTTTGTGGCGTTTATATGCCGAGCAGGAAAAGTTCAAAGCAGAAATGGACACTGTTGAGCTTTTGGCTATGTGGGGAACAGACAGAGACGCCTTTATTTCTGTCAAAAAACCTATCTTAACCCCCGCAGACTTTAAGGGAATTCGCTTCCTGGTTATGTCCCCCGGTACTATGGCTGATATTGCCAATGGCCAGGGTGGCAGTGCCGTGCAGGTTGGGGTTTCCGATATTTATATTGGCCTGCAGCGTGGTATGGGTGAAGCCCTTAACATGGCTGTGCCTACCATCCGTGCCTTAAAATTGCAGGAAGTAGCCAAACACATTGTGGTTTTCCCAGTGACAACTTCTGGCAACTTTCTGGGCATGAACAAGGAAGTTTTTGCGGAATTACCTTCGGATTTACAGGCTATTTTGCGTAATACATCCGGCAAACAGCTTTCCTATAAAATTGCTAATATGCTTCAGAATATTGCGGATTCAGACCTTGAAAAGTGCCGCGCTGAAGGCATAGACGTTGTTTTCCTGGACGAAGCCCAAAGCCAGACCATGGAAGAAGTGGTGGTGCCTTACGGCCTTGAATCTTTACGCAAGATTTACAGCCACACAACGCTTGCCCCCGACTTTGACAACTGGTACGAGGTTGTCAAAAATACAGCGGAAACAACCCCTGACACTACCCCGGAAAATCTTTAGATAATCAAGGTGTGCGGCCAAAACCGCACACCTTTTTTTTAAAAAAGATGGAGGTTCCATGACGAATTCGCATTATCTTGCACAACGCCAGGAAGAACTTTTGGGGCAGGGCTCCATATCCTCTCCTTTTGGTATAGAACGTGTGTTCAATAAAGCCATGAACATTGGTATGTATCTTTCCGCTCTTGTGCTTGTTGGACTTGTGTTTCCTATAACGGTTGACGTTGTTTTGCGCACTTTTTTTGA
>CAZJOG010000289.1:0-2289 GCA_964547565.1 uncultured Desulfovibrionaceae bacterium | reverse complement strand
GAAATAGAAACATACAGGCGCAACTTACAAAGCCTTGAGCAGGATATTGCCAAGCTTACCCTTACAGAAAAAGAATATTTTGAATACGATTTGAGCTTGAAAATAGAAAGCCTCGCGGAAAAGCTGCCTGGTGCTACTGAGCAGATTAACCAGTATGAAGCTGCCATGCGTCAAGCATTTGATGATGAACAGGCCAAAAAACATGCAGAAAGCATGCAAAAAAACTTGGAAGTCTCCCAAAGCTTTTATAAAGAGCTTGCAGAACTTAGCGGCAACTATACCCTTTCAAACAAGCTGTATCTTGATGAGCAAATAGAGGACTTCCGCGCCGCCAAAATTGCAGAAATTGATATAGCCCGCTGGGCAGAATTGAAGAAGCTTGAGACCTCCCGCAACTGGGACGATGGCATTATCCGCGCCGCAACATCATACTCCCTGCAAGCCACTAACGCCGCGGCGCAAATGGAAAGTGCGTTTTCTGAAGCCTTTACAACCATTGGCAATATTGGTGGTACTGCGCTGGCAGAAATATTTGAAACAGGCGAGTTTAATATGGGCAAGTTTTTTGCCAGCCTTACCCGTCAGCTTGCCATACAAATGGCCAATGCCGCCACAAATCAGCTTGTAGGCGGGATATTCAAATTTCTCAGCGGGGCGTTAAACTTTGGTGGTGGTATTGGAGGGCTTAGCTCTTCTGTGGGTAATGTGTTAGGCAGTGGGGGATCTGTTGGCTCTGTTGCGCTTGGCTTGGGCAACGTCCTTCTTGGATCTGTAAGGCATAATGGCGGCTATGCAGACGGCACAGGCCCATACCGCTTGGTGGCAGCAGATATGTTTGCCCATGCCCCGCGTTACCATAGCGGTGGTTACGCGGGCCTTAATCCCGGTGAAGTACCCGCCATACTAAAACAGCGGGAACTTGTGCTTACAGAGCAGGAAGCCGGTGCATGGGAATACATAAAAGGTATGCAGGTCAAGGCTTTTGGAACAAATAGCGGTGGCGGGAATGGCAAAGAAATCATGGGGGCTTTGTTGCAGGCTATACAAAATATAGGCAGCCAGCAGCAGGCCATAAACGTAGCCCCGCCGCAAGTTGTTGTGGTGGATGATGCCAGTAAAATAAATAAATATATGTACGGTGCAGATGGCCAGCGGGCTTTTATATCTTTCCTGAATAACAACCGCGCCGCTGTAGCAAACGTAGCAAATGGAGGCAGGGCATAAAATGGCATACAGGTATTTAGAGCCTACAGATATTTTTGACTTTTTTGATAAACTCAAAGCTTTTATGACGGAAACCATAAGCCCTGCATGGGAAGTGCTACGCTGGAACGATACGCGGGATAGCAACGGTGATATTGAGTTTTGGGCGTCTACTGCAGGCTTTACAGGGCAGGATAAATGTATTTTAGGGTTTAAAACATATATAAACGCCGCAAGTGACCTTTACAACTTGCGTATTATGAGCTGCACGGCGTTTAATAGTTCCCTGTCCTATAATAACCAAGTCAATTTTACGGAAGTTGCGGCCTGTAGCCTTAATTTACAACACCCCGTCTGGTTATGTGGAGACGCACGGCATGTACGGTGGGTAACACGGCTGGCGGCTAGTTATTTTTGTTATTATGCAGGTATGTATATACCATATCAGCCACAAATGGTGCAACCATTTTATGTGATGATTGCTGGAAATGCTAGTGCAGTAACAGCACGATACAGCACTGTAACGGATTGCTGGTGGGCAAACGCAAACACAACCACTATGAAAGCCCTTTCTGCAACAGGTTGGACGACACCAAGTCTTTCCTATCATTCTGCTGCTGATGTACAAAGTTCACTTAGCATGCATAATAAACGGCTATTGTCACAGCTTATTTTATCCTTAGGCTACTTTGGTGTGATGGGCTGCCCTGTTGGGTTTTACAAAACAACTGCTTTTTCAGCTTTACCTGAAGATATTATTCAGGTTGCCGGTGAGATTGTAACAAATTTTCTCCTTGTTCCCAATTGTGCTAAACGTGGAACAACAGACTATATAGCTTTTGGGATGATGTAATATGCGAATGTTGCAAAGTGAAGTTTTTTCAGTAAACAGTATATTGGATTTAAAAGAAAAATTAGAACAAAAACTTGCTACTGCGGGGTTTATTGTTATAAACGAGACAAACGGAAGAACAAGTGTACAGTTAGCAAATAAGCAAAAGTTTTACCTGCAGGTATCTTATTCATATGCCCCTTTAGGTCTCGGAATAAATAACAATTTTTTATCTCATGGTGGGTCAATTCCTA
>CAZJOG010000288.1:0-2293 GCA_964547565.1 uncultured Desulfovibrionaceae bacterium | reverse complement strand
AAATTAAATAACTATTCCCGAAAAAATCGAGCCTGCGAGATTTTTTCGGGAATGGCAAAGTGCGGCCTCGCTTCTTTTGTTTTTTTTGCCCAACGGGCAAAAAAACAAAAGAAGCGAGGCCGCGGTATTTTCCTGCCAACTGCCATATACCCCCTGCCCTGTGCCGGGTGCACCAGCCGCCAATAGCAGGTGCAGGGGCGCTTGCCCCTGCCGGTGGGGGTCTGGGGGGCGAGTAGCCCCCCAGCAGCAGCAGCGGTGGCAGCAGCAGTGTTAAGTATTAATCTTTTTCGCCCATAGCGGCTATATGGACAGGCACGCCCATTTTTTCGGCTTTTTTCATAAGGGCGTTGGCTGCTGCTGCTGCCTGTGCTTCTTCGCGTGCTTTTTCCAGGCGTTTACGCTGGGCATTTTCGCGGTCTATGCGGGCATCGCGGAGGAGCACATCGCGTTTTTTTTCAAACTGGAGGGTACTTCGGAGGGAGGCTATACCGAGGGCGAAGACGGTAATGATGACTATAACAACTTGTTGGAGTTCCCAGAAGTTGAGGCGCACGAGGCGTTGCATCCAGTTAAGGCCCACAGAGTCGCCGAAAAGGACAATAAGAAAGAGGGTAAGGAAGCAGAGGATAAGGGCGATAGCTTCTATCCACAGGAAAGTACGCAGCATAATAAGGAGGAAGAGGGTAGTATCGCGGACAAGGCGCAGGGTACGCAGGTTTTTATTAAGTTTGGCGAGGTGCTGGTCTAATTCTGGCAGGCTTTCCTGTGCGCGTTTAAAGGCGTCTGGGGTGCGGAAGTCGGAAGTAAAGGCCCAGTTGAGTATACTGGCGCAGGAGTTAAACTCTTTATTAAACTCCACCAGGGCGCGGGGGAAGGGAAACCATGATGCTTCATCGCGGATAATTTCCAGGGTACCCAGGTAATTTTTGTAGCGGCTTTGGAGGGATTCAATTTCTGTTTTGATGAGTTTTTGAACTTCTTCTTCAATAAAGGGGTATTCGTTGCTGACATTGAGGAAGGAGAGGTAGTTTTTTATTTGTGTTTTGGTAAGCAGATCATTAATGCGGGTTATGAGGCGGTTGGCGAGTTTATGTTCTGGGGTGAACCAAGTTTGGACTTCTTTGTCCAGTTTGGTGAGGTTACTGCGGTTTTCCGCGTTGATTTTGAGGGCGTCGGTCCACAGGGGGTAGAGGGTGGTGAGGATAGTTTTTTGGCCGCGTTCCAGTTCCGGGTCCAGGAGGATTTGGTTAAAGAGGGCGGGGTCTTGGGTGACAAGGTCAACAAACTGGTTTTTCACCTGGCCGGCGAAGCCCATTTTGACTTGGCAGACAAGGCGGCGGTAGAAGGGGGTTTTCCATTGGGGCAGGAGGCGTTGCACAGCTTCGTATGCTTCGAGGGCTTCGGTGTAGCGTTCCTGTATTTCCAGGATACGGCCGACAAGCAGGCCGTGCCAGGCTTGTTGGATAAGGGAGATGGAGAGGGCTTCTGCTTCCCGCCAAGCCTGGTAGGCGTGGTTTAGTTCGCCTCTTTCCACATACACAAAGCCCAGCAAGCTTTTCAGGCGGGCATCGCGCGGGGTTTTGGCGAGTGCGGAGAGCAGGTCGCGCTCAAAAATATTTAATTCATGCTGGCCTATACGGGAAAAGCGTTCCAGAAGGACCCAGGCGGGGCTGTCGTCCATAAGGCTCTGGTCTTCTTCTCCGTTAATGTCGCGGCCTGTAAGAAGCCAAAGATGGCGTATACTGCGGGTTTGCACACTGGCGCTATTTCCCAGCACGCCTTCCAGTATGCGGGCATCCAGGCCGTTTTTTTCCAGGATTTGGGGGTAGGCGGCCAGCCCAAATTTGTTGAGTTTGCTTTCTATGGAACGGAAGGAGACATTGATGGAATCAAGGTCAACGTCGTAAAAGTTTTCCCAAAAGTCGGCAGGGGAGGGGGCCATACGGCGGGTGGGGCATTGGGCGGTGGAGTGGGTATGCACGCCGCAGTAAAAGCAGGCCGGGCCATTGCCAGAAACAAGCTGACCGGCCATAAGGATGGGTATGCTGGCTTCTTGCTGGGCGAGGTCTGTAAGGTTGACATTACACCAGTTTTCTATGGAGGTGTTGGTGCTGGTGAAATTGAGGTCTTGTATAACGTAGCCTTCCCCCAAAAGGTAGGCGTTTTTGTAGCTCATGTACGGATAATCCGGCATGAGGCTATCCCACGCGATATTAATTTTTGAGGGCAATTCGTTATTGAAATTCAGGCCGCGCTTGTCTACAATAGCAGAAACGCAGGGCCAGTAAGATTC
>CAZJOG010000287.1:0-2295 GCA_964547565.1 uncultured Desulfovibrionaceae bacterium | reverse complement strand
GAATTTCGGCAGGAAGTCTTTGGAAGAAATTAAGGAAGTGCTGCTTAGCATGGGGCTTGATTTTGGTATAAAAGTAGACTCCTTCGACAAGAAATACCAGGAATGGAAGAGGAAGCAAAGCCATGAGGCATAAAAATTCTGGCAGAAAATTGAGCAGAAACGGCTCTCACCGTAAAGCCCTGTTCTCCAATATGGCAAAGGCCCTGCTGACCCATGGTCGTATCCAAACCACTGAAGCAAAGGCCAAAGAACTGCGCACTGTCGTAGACCCCCTTATCACCCTTGCCAAACAAAATACCCTGCATGCCAAACGTCAGGCGTTCAGCATTCTGGGTGACCACCAGCTGGTGAAAAAACTGTTTGATGAAATTGGCCCCCAATTTGCCGGCATCAGCGGCGGTTATACCCGCGTGCTTAAGCTTGCCATGCCCAGAAAGGGCGACGCTGCCCCCATGGCCCTTCTTGAGCTTACCGCTTTGCCTGCAAAACCGGCTACAGAAGAATAAGACTTCAGGTTTAACCTAACCTGCCTTTTTAGGGGAAAAGCTTTTGCTTTTCCCCTTTTTTATTTTATAAATAGTATTTCCGCATATTCCAGATTATTATCCCCACCCCCTTCCTTTCCCCTTGACAGATTGCCCCCTTGGGCATATCCGAAAATCACCACATGGAGAGCATTTTCACTCGTCTTGCCCTCGTCTCAAATCAATAGGGAACTGCTCCCATGGCGATACAATGCCCCCCTTCTTTTCCCTTACAGCAAAAACAATATTCCCCCTCTTTTACCAGGCAGACCGATATGGAAACCACCGACCCATTATCAAAACCCAATCCCAACATTTTACCCGAAGAACGCCGCCTGCTTAACCAAAAACGCCTTGATGCTTTTGCCGCCGAAATGCTGGACGCAAGCCCCCACTCCATCGGCTATCCCGGCAACCAAAACACCGGATTGCGCGATTTTTACCGCTGGTACTTTGAATCTGGCCTGTATTCCGTTTTCCTCAACAACGCAGGCGACGCCTTTCACCCCCCGGTTTCTGCCCTCCAAACCCACAGCTTTGAAAAAGAAGTGATAGATTTTTTTGCCCCCCACTTTGGCTTTCAGGAAGGATACTGGGGTTTTGTGACTGCCAGCGGAACGGACGGCAACTGCCATGGTATGTATTTTGGCAAAAAATTTCTTTCCGTCCACTCCCCCCTTGCCCCCATTGTGTACGTTTCCGCAGACGCCCATTGCTCTATCCGCAAACTTGCGGACCTCCAAGGTCTGGAACTGCGCCTTATTCAGTCGGACGATATGGGCCGGATGGACCTGGACGACTTTGAAGCCCAGCTTGACCCCACCCGTCCCGCCCTTATTGTTATCGCCCTCGGTACCACCTTTACAGGTGGCATTGATAACCAGCTTGGCATTAATACTATCCTTGCCCGCGTGAACCCGCCCGCTGTTTATCGCCACCTCGACGCCGCCCTCTTTGGCAGTATACTGGCCTTCCTTCCCGAACCTGCCAAAACCCTTGTCAACAGCGCCAAAATGCACTTTGATTCCATTGCCCTCTCTGGTCACAAGTTCTGGGGTATGGACGAACCCGCAGGCGTTTTCCTTACTTCCCACCATGTCCTTGCTTCCCTCCACCCCCTCCATGTGGAATATATGAAAGACGCCGTTGCCACCATTTCCTGCTCCCGTAACGCCCTGGCACCCCTCAAACTCTGGTGGAAAATAAACTTTTCCGAAGAAGGATTTTTTGAAAATCAGGCAGCCCTGCTTCTCCAAAATGCCCAATACCTTTACACCCAACTCCAGGCCCACCATATCCCCGCATGGCTGAACGAATTTTCTAATACAGTCTTTTTCCCGCGCCCCAGCCCCAAAATTATGGACTACTACGGCCTTGCCCCAGACAAACATAAAGTCTTTGGCGATGTTGCCCACGTTGTTGTTATGCCACACGTTACACCAGGAATGATAGACAGGTTTGTGGCAGACATGACGACAGACTTTGCAGGGGATAGGTGATGCCATGAGATGAGAGGAGAGGAGAGCTGGGGCCCTGCCCCAGACCCCGCTGGAGGGGATAATCCCCTCCAGACCTCCCTATTTGCCTGTTGCGTAGGCTGGAGGCTTGGCAAATGCTGGTTTTAGGCACAGGCTGGAAAATACCGCGTCCTCGCTTCTTTTTGTTTTTTTTGTCCGTTGGACAAAAAAAAACAAAAAGAAGCGAGCACGCACTTTGCCATTCCCGAAAAAATCTCGCAGGCTCGATTTTTTCGGGAATGAAATTTTTAATT
>CAZJOG010000286.1:0-2302 GCA_964547565.1 uncultured Desulfovibrionaceae bacterium | reverse complement strand
CAGTGTAAGCGGTGGCGAAAACCCAAGTATAACCTTTTATGAAAAGCTTTTAGAACTGCAAAAAAAGCGAGAACCTTTTGATTTAGTCACAGGCAAGCGGGTGCATAAAAACAAGCTGCTGGAAAGTTTAAGTGTGATTACAGATGCAGACACGGAAAACGCCCTGTTTTTCACCGCCCAATGCCGCGAAGTTATTATTGTGCAAACAAAGGTGAGCAGCGTGCCACCGCGGGAAAAACACGCCTCCCCTGCCAAAACGGGCGCAACCGTAGACAAAGGACAAAAGCAGGCCGTGCAACGGCAAAGTATACTCCAAGGGGGCTTAGGTTAATGGCCACCTACACAATACCCCTTAGCCCAGAACCCCAGCGGTTTAGTATTACCTTGGCAGGCGTTGAATACCGCCTCACTGTGCGTTGGCTTGAGACTGCAGAAGGCGGCTGGTTTTTGGATATAGAAAAGCCAGAAGACCAAAAACCATTGCTTATGGGTATTCCGCTTGTGACAGGCTGTGACCTTCTGGAGCAATACACATATATGGATTTTGGCGGGGAATTATGGCTAACGGGGGATTTACCCCCCACTTTGGAAAATCTTGGCCAAGAAGTGGAACTCGTTTTTGTAGTGAGGGAATTATGAACCAAACAGAAAAAGAAGGGGCGCAGTGGTTACGCGCGTGTTCCCTTGTGGTGGCAAATTCCAGTGGTAACGGCTTAGACCTTGGGGAATTGCGCGTAGTGTTTTGTACAAAAAAAGGCGATGTGGAAACCCCAAACAGCGCAGAAATACGGGTGTACAACCTTGCAGAAGAAACCATAAGCCGCATGAAAAAAGAATTTACGCGGGTTATTTTGCAAGCGGGTTACCAAAACAATATGGGCATTATTTTTGACGGCAACATACGGCAAGCACGGCTTGGCAGGGAAAATGGAACAGACACCTGTCTGGAGATTATCGCGGCAGATGGCGACAGGGCGTATAGTTTTGCCACGGTAAACACCACCCTTGTGGCGGGTAGTCTGCCTGTTGACAGGATAAAAACCTGCCAAAACGCTTTTGCAGCAAAAGGTGTGCAGGCTGGCTATATGCCGGACTTAGGCGGCCAACCCCTGCCACGCGGCAAAGTTATGTATGGCATGGCGCGTAAATATATGCGGGATACAGCGGCAAATACAGGCTGCACATGGAGCATACAGGACGGCAAAACCCAGCTTGTCAAAGCAAGTGGTTATTTGCCTGGTGAGGCTGTGGTTTTAACCCATGAAACAGGCCTTGTAGGAACACCAGAACAAACAAACGGAGGCATTAAAGTGCGCTGCCTTTTAAATCCAAAACTGCGGGTAGGTGGGCGTATTAAGCTGGATAATCAGAGTATACAACAAGCAAAAACAGATCTGAAAATGAACGCTACGCGCCCTCCCAAAATGGATAAAGACGGCGTTTATCGTATTCTAAAAGTGGAATTTTCTGGCGACACACGGGGCAACGATTGGTACGCGGATATGATTTGTATTGGCATTGATGATACCAGCCGCTTACCTTTGGATATGGTGAAGTGAGAAAAATTCCCTAACCGACGGAGTCAGCGGCGGTAGCCGCTTTGAACGACAAGGGCGTGTTTTGGGGCTTTGCCACAAAACATCCGTCACGCCCGCAGGAGTGGAAATTGGACAGAAGAGAACGCACAAACGACCCCATAGAAGCGCAACGCGCCGCGTTGGAAGGCAAACAAGCAGAAATATGGACTGCCCTTCCCGGCATTGTACAAAAATTTGACCCCAAGGCTGTTACGGTGACCGCGCAACCCGCTATACAAGGCAACATGCAAGATGAGGCTGGAAATACAAGTAACGTCAATTTGCCTTTGCTTGTGGATGTACCAGTAGTTTTTCCATGCGGGGGCGGTTTTTCCCTTACCTACCCCATACAAGCGGGGGATGAATGCCTTGTCGTTTTTGCCAGCCGCTGCATAGATGGCTGGTGGCAAAGTGGCGGCATTGGCGGCACTCCAGAAACCAGAATGCACGATTTATCAGACGGCTTCGCCATTATTGGCCCACGCTCCCAAGCCCGTACTCTTACCCCGGAAGTAGATACCCAAAATGTGCAGTTGCGTACAGACGATGGCAAGGCGTGTATCACCCTAAAGCCAGATTACACCATAGAAGGCCAAAACCCTACGGCAAAAGTAACACTTACCCCAACGGGGGAAATAACGGCACAGGCAGAAGCAAAAATTCAGCTCAAAGCCCCTGTTATAGACCTGCAAGCTTCTGCCATTAGTATGGGCGGCCTTGGTGGC
>CAZJOG010000285.1:0-2320 GCA_964547565.1 uncultured Desulfovibrionaceae bacterium | reverse complement strand
TCCTTTTTTCGCAGCATCGCCCCCGGGAATACATGCTGCGTATGCCCCTTGTTTTGGATGAAGACCACAATATTTTCCTTTCCCTTTTTGTACAAAATGAAAATATAACGGAAAGTGTGCTGACATTTTGTTACGAACTGGCCCGTCCCCTGGGCCGCTGGGTTTTGGATGACTGGCTGAAAAAAGAAAACAAACGGGTAAAAAATAAGCTGGAATTGCCAGATGCGGAAGCAGGGCTGGCCATGTGTCCGGGGCTCAGCCAGGTTTTGCGTATGGTGCGTGTTTTGGCAAAACGCGATACCACAGTGCTTGTGACAGGGGAAACAGGGGTGGGCAAAGAAATGGTGGCAAATGCCCTGCACAGCCTTTCTGGCCGCGCAAAAGGCCCTCTTGTGCGGGTAAATTGTGGCGCTATGCCGGATACCTTGCAGGACAGCCTGCTTTTTGGGCATGAAAAAGGGGCCTTTACAGGCGCGTATACCCATCAGCCCGGGTATTTTGAGCAGGCAAACGGGGGTACACTTTTTTTGGATGAAATAGGGGAATTGCCCCTGGATTCGCAGGTGCGGCTTTTGCGTGTGCTGGATACAAAAGAAGTGCAGCGTGTGGGCGCCAGCCGCTCAAGACCTGTGGATGTGCGGGTTATTGCGGCTACAAACCGCAATTTACGCCAGCTGGTAGACATGGGGAAATTTCGGGAAGATTTATGGTACCGGCTTTGCGTTTTTCCTGTCCACATCCCGCCGCTTCGGGAAAGAAAAATGGATATACCCATTTTAGCCCATTATTTTTTGGGGATGCAGGGCGCGGCCCATGGTTTTGATACACCGTCCGTTTTGCGTAAGGACAATATCCACCAGTTACTTGCCCACACATGGCCGGGTAATGTGCGGGAATTGTCTCTTGTGATGGAACGGGCGTGCATTAAGGCGGAAATTTTGGGAGAACGCGGGGAACAGTATGGTTTGACTTTTGATTTTCCGGATACGGCTTTTTCCCCCGAGGGTATGGGCTTGCCTTTTGCCGACAGGTATATGGCTATAAAACCGGGCGACACAGACTTTGGAAGGCCCATACCCGCACACCCCGGGCCACATATGGCAACACAAATGCCGGCTGCCCCTGCGGATTGGCCAAGTTTGGAAACAACAGCCTGGGCGCATATAGAAAAAGCCCTTGCTGTCTGTGGGGGCCGTATTTTTGGGCCAAAAGGCGCTGCCGTACTCTTGGGGGTACCCCCGCACACATTACGGAATTGGGTAAAAAAACGCCAGATGAAGAAAGCTTAACCTGCTGGCAAAATTTTGTTTTTTGCCAGCAGGTTTTCTGTCCTTTAGATGTATAGCAACCCCAATTATTGGGGCGCTCAATTAATCCGTTTGTAATGCTATTGGATTTTTGGCAAATCGCCCATAAAGGCCATAAGCTCATTCAAAAGCTTTTTGGCAACATCGGGGTGTTTGCTAATAATATTATGCAGTTGGAAAGGATCTTTTTTGCGGTCATACAATTCATCGCCATCTGGCACTTCCGCAATGGAGCCTGGTGTGCATGTCCACTGGTCTTGCCCATCAAGTGAAGCCGCTTTACGCATTTTAGCTTCTTCGGGGCTTAAAATACTGTTCTTATCGTTGCTTTTGGGTATGCCCCCCTTCAGTGCCGAAGAATCACCAACAAAGCCTTGCATGGTGCCGCCATCTGCATTGATATACGCTTCATCAAGAACAGTAATTTTATCTGAGGTATCCTTCAGCCAGTGGATAAAAGACCATTCTTCCGTCATCATAGCCCAAGAGAAAGCGAAGTAGCCGGCAATGGCAAAATCGCGCACCTTTTTCACTTCGCCACGGCAAAGGGGGAGTAAGCTTTTGCCCGTCATACCAGGGTGTACACCAATGCCAAGCCATTCGCACACAGTGGGGGCCACATCGCAAGACTGTACAAGCGCGGGAATTCTTTGCCCAGCTTTAATACCAGGGGCACGCAGAAGCATGGGGGTATGCACAAGCTCTTCATAAGGCCAGGGGCGGCATTTACGCATAATTCCGTGGCCATGCTCGCCATTACCCATTGGCTCGCCGTGGTCAGACACCATCATAATAAGGGTGTTTTCTTCCAAGCCTAATGCACGCATATTGTCCAGAAGGTAGCCTAACCATTTGTCGCACAGCGTCACAAGTTCCGCATACAACATACGTATATGGTTTAGCTCAGGTTCTGTATAGATATCCTTACAAAGACCCAAAAGAGGAAGAAACTGGTCTTTTCCTTTGTAGTCTGGGTTATATGGGCACGGGAAGTCTAGGTAAACAGAAGGGGG
>CAZJOG010000284.1:0-2331 GCA_964547565.1 uncultured Desulfovibrionaceae bacterium | reverse complement strand
GATATAAGGAGATTGATAAGCCATGTTGTGAACATTTTTTTTCCTTTTATACTTCCCGGCGTGGGATGAATTTTTGTGTTCTGCCAAGGAAAACGCAAAAAGGCGCCCACGCTAGCCTATTGTAGAGGTAAACGGGTCTACCAGCGGTATCCACCTGTGGCCACCGTAATTTATTCCATTACCAAAGCGCCCTACACATGTTTGCCATGTTTTATCGCAACCTTTTGTGACAAATACATTCTCTCCCACACGGAAATTGTGTGGCCTGTCTGTGGTAAGTGTGCGCCCACTGCTTTGGATAACAAAACGGCGCACCCGCATGTCCAAACTTACCACTTCTCCACCCGCAAACATATTAGATGCATAAGAATTTTCCATATTAAGTGTATACGAAGATGCTTCTATCACTTTTTCTGTTACACGGGCGTTACTTCTGTTTGCCCCACAAAAGCTGGAATACAACACATGGGGGCATGTTATCTGATAGTTGCGTACAAGCCCCTGCCTTTCCATTCTGCTGGCAATAGTCTCTAAAGATAATTCGCATACATATGTTGTGTTAGAGTAGCTAAAATGCACACCTGTAATAAATCCCTGCCATATCTGGCTGTAGCTGCCTGCATAATTACCCGCATAAATGACAAGCTTTGTGGCATTATCCGGCATACCCACAAATAAATCTAACGCAAGTTTACTGTCCGGGTGCAGGGTGATGGTCAGCACGTCTTTGGCAATATCAGGGCTGGAAGATAAATCCGAGCGGGTGATAAATTCCGGCTTGTAGCTTTTACCTGCAAATGGAATAGCCTCTGTGCCGCTGGCATAAAGGTACTGGGTTTGCCCACAGGTAAACTCGTACAGTTCGATGCGCGGCTTGGCGCGTAAAAAGTCAAGTAAACTCACCCTGCCACCTCCTCAATTTCCAGCTCAATTTCTCGCCTTTCCGCGCTGTAGTGACGTATTGTGACTGTATCACTGGCTAAACGGTACAGAGATACAAAGCTGATACGCAAAAAGGCTTCTTTTGGGACAGGCTTTTCAGATAACGGGTTTTCCAGCGCAAGGCGGGTGTTTTCCCCCTGTTTTTCTGCACCTGTAAGGCGCACAAAAGCCACAGAACTCCCGCTATAACCATTGCTAAATTCAATACGCACCCTATTGCGCATAAAGCCGGAAAAATTGTAATTTTCCCCAAACACATAACCCGCTACATCCAAAAACATACTGTTTTCTGTGTAATCTGCCACAGGCACAAAGTCTTGTCGCCTTGTGCTTGTCCAAAAGGGGTTCATTTTGCCTTGCCGTGCGTACACAAACGCAAGCGCGTCTACATACTCAAGGTGACTTTGTGTGTAGATTTTGACACGCTGGCTTTGTGTTGTGTACGGGCGGGAATGCACAATTTGCACCGGGCTTGTGCCATTATCCAGCACAACACAGGGGCGGGAAAGCTCGCGGCTATACGCGCCGCCTTCCAAAATAAGTGGCCATTCGCACACGTCCATGCCATTGTATTGCAACCAGTTTTTGGCTGGCACGGGTACATCCGCAAGTTCTGTGCGGAACGTAAGAGAAAAATCTGCAAAGCGGGCGTGGCTGTCTGTGCGTTGGGCAGAGCCGTCAATAAAACAGGTAAGGGCAGGCACAAGTTTTGCCTTGGTGTAATCCCTTGTGATGGGGTCTTTCAGGGTTATTTGCTGGTTTTCCACTGCCGTTATTTCCAAAGGTTCATTGCCGTTTTTATCTATAAGAAAGGCAATATCGCCCACAGCAAACTCGCGGCCAACTGTTTGGCAAAAAATGGCCTTTGTGCCTTCTGCAACCTGCGCAATCTCTTGCTCCACAGGGAAAAACGGGACCTTGTACGGGGTAAGAAAGTGGGTGTACAAATACGCATCCATGCCGGTGGCGTCCTCTTCAAGCATGGTATAATCTGCCTGCAAAAAGCGGCGGGGCAAAAGACGGGCTGGCAAACGGTTTTCTTCATACGAGTACGCGGTAAAAACATGGGTTTGCCATTCCAGTTGCTCCACCAGCGGCGCATTGTAACGGTATAAAAATGCCTTGCCCCTGCTGCCTGTAAGGCGCAGTTTTGCCGTACTACCGTTGAGTGTGAGGCAAAACAGGGCGTCAATTTTTAATTGCTCACCTGGGTTTACGGTTATGGTGTAGTTTTTTTCGTAAAAAGCAGAAAAAAAAGGCGAATGGAACGGGTCTGTTATATCCTTGTTATTTTCACGGGTAATGCTGTACGGCCCCTGGTCATAATAAAAGCCGTTTATAAGGGTAACGGTGAACTCTGTGGGCTTGACGATATTGCCCACCTCAAGG
>CAZJOG010000283.1:0-2337 GCA_964547565.1 uncultured Desulfovibrionaceae bacterium | reverse complement strand
GGGAAGACCAGACCGGCATGCTGCTGTGGTGATTTTTTAACCTTTTACATCGAAGGATTACTTCCATGAAAAATGCTATTGCTATGCTTGCACTTGCCGGTTTTGTGTTTATTGCTGCCGATGCCAAAGCCGAATGTGACCCCGCTGCCCGCGGTGCCCAATTCCAGGCTACCCTGCAAGAAGTGACTGCCGCTAATCCTGAAAAAGTGCAGGCTCTCACCGAAGAAATCAAAGCCATGCAAGAAAACACCCAAAAGCTTGCCGCCGAAGGCAAAGTGGAAGAAATTTGCGTCGCCATGGACGAAGTGGAAGCCAAACTGAAGTAAGCATTTTGGTATTGATTTGCCGGGGCTCTCTCCCCGGTATAAAAAACCTGCCCCTGTGGCAGGTTTTTTGCGTTTGCCTGCCTTCTCCAGAAAAACTGCCCACAACCCGAAAGGAAGAATAGGGGCGTATCTGCTCGACAAAAAAAGCAAAATACGCTATAAAAAAACAAACGCTTTTTTCAGGAGGTTTCTATGCATATTGAGTTTACCTTCAAAAATTTTGAACCCTCTGAGCACTTAAAAAAATACGCCCGTCGCCGCTTTGAAAAAGTGGGGCGCTTTTTGGGCAAATCCCCTGCCCTTGAAATGGAAGTGCTGCTTTCTGTTGATAAATTCCGCCAGAAAACAGATGTTATCCTCACAGGCGAAGGCCTGCGTATCACCGCCTCCGAACAGGCAGACGATATGTACGCCGCCATTGACCTGGTGACCGACAAGCTGGAATCGCAGGTGCGCAAAAGTGTCAGCCGCGCCCACACCAAACGTCAGGGCCGCGACAACGCGAATGTGGATATTTACTCCTACGAGGTTTTTGAAGAAGACGGTGTCCGCGTTGTGGACGGCGCAGAAAACTTCTCCCGTAAACCCCTCCACCTCGACGAAGCCCTTCTGCAATTGCAAAAAAACGAAAACGAAGTGCTTGTGTTTATTAACGCAGAACTCGACCGCGTGAATGTCCTCTACAAAAAACAGAATGGGGATTATGCCCTTATTGACCCGGTAGTGTAACAGTTTACGTATACCCAAACCATACCCCATACCCCAAACCTGTATGGGGTACGGTTTCTCCCAAAACCCTTTCCCCTTCCCCTTAACCCGGTATGGGGCTCCCACCACCAAACAACCATGCAAAACCCAGATCCCCTGCCAGATCCCTCCCCCCTGCTGGCCCGCCCCCTTATTATTGTGACGGGCTTTTCAGGCGCCGGCAAAAGCACAGCCCTGCAAGTTTTTGAAGACATCGGCTACTTTACCGCAGACGGCCTGCCACCCAATATGCTGGAAGAAATTTTCCAGCTTTTTAATAAGCCGGATATGGCCCACTTTACTGGCCTCGCCCTCGGCCTGGACTTCAAACGCGCCAAATTTGAAGGCGCCCTCACTGCCCTTAATACCATCCGCAGCCAGGGCGGTAACCCCCTCCTGCTTTTTTTAAGCGCCAAACCAGAAGCTCTTATGCGCCGCTACGGCGCCACCCGCCGCCCACATCCCCTCGAAAGAGAAGGCTTTAGCCTTGACGCCGCCCTGAAAGCAGAAATAACCCGCCTGCTCCCTATACGAAAAGCAGCAGACGTTGTTATTGATACCTCCGCCTACTCCCTGCACGACCTGCGCCGTGAACTGCAACGCCGCTTCTCCAATGCCCATACCCAAATCCACAGCATGCGCGTGCATATCCTCAGCTTTGGCTTTAAATACGGCCTGCCCGCCGACGCAGAACTTGTCTTTGACGCCCGCTGCCTCCCTAATCCCCACTTTGACGAAACCCTGCGCCCCCTCTCCGGTAAAGATACTCCCGTCGCAGACTTTGTCCTCAAAAGCCCGGAAGGTATCACCTTCGCCGACCAGTTTCTTACCTTCCTGCAGGAAACCCTCCCCCTCTACGATAAAGAAGGCCGCTACAGAATATGTATAGCCATCGGCTGCACAGGCGGCCGCCACCGCTCCGTGGCCCTGGCCGAACTTTTGGCCCAAAACCTGCGGCAGGCTGACTACAATGTCCAAGTTGAACACAGACACTTAGACCTGGGCGGCTAAAACCCCAGCGGTTGTACTGCTACTGGGGGCTGCTCGCCCCCAGACCCCCCGGCAGGGGCAAGCGCCCCTGCACCGGCTATTGGCAGGTGGGGGGCTTGGCTGGGGCAGGGGTTGCGTGCAGGCTGGTTGGAAAATACCGCGTCCTCGCTTCTTTTTATTATTTTGCCCGCAGGGCAAAATAATAAAAAGAAGCGAGGACGCACTTTGCCCATTCCCGAAAAAATCTCGCAGGCTCGATTTTTTCGGGAATGGA
>CAZJOG010000282.1:0-2378 GCA_964547565.1 uncultured Desulfovibrionaceae bacterium | reverse complement strand
AGTAAAACCACAAACCATATGGGCTATGCTAATCTGAAATGGGTTTTTTAGAGCACGTCTACAACAGCCAGGGTTATTCGCCAATCAATGGGCAAATTCTGTAAAGAAAAATAATAGCCCATTTTATAACCCTGCATTATTTTGTACCCAACCTCCTTAAAATTGCGCGAAATTTTACCCCGCAAGGAGGATATATGGTACAGCTAATGCGTATCATGCGTGCCGCAAGGGTAATTCCGAAAATTATCGCAATAAGTTGCGATAATTTTCTAAAGGCACGCTGGCCTCGTCGTGACGGCGAAAATAAATTTCGCCTACTCCTCGCCGCGGGCGGCCGCTCGCGCTGCCGCCAGAGCATTTCCCGTTTATCAACGGAAATGCTCTCTTGTGGCCATTATTATCCTTCTGTGCTCCCTGCTGAAAAGCAGTAGTCACTAAGAACAGGTAATGGTTGACCCCGGTAGTGAAGGCACACTGCCGGGGTCCATTTCTTTAAAACCTTAACCCGTTTTAAGGAGGTGGGGGTTCGCGCGGGGGCTTGGGTGTTAACAGCACCTTGGCCCTGTCCCTTTAACCTCATGTCTATAAAATAAAGCGCTTCTAAAAAGCTGTCAAGTATAAGCCTGCATATACACTTGGAGCAGAATGGGCAAATTCTGTAAAGAAAAATAATAGCCTGTTTTATAACCCTGCATTATTTTGTACCCAACCTCCTTAAAATTGCGCGAAATTTTACCCCGCAAGGAGGATATATGGTACAGCTAATGCGTATCATACGTGCCGCTATTGTGGTCATTATTATCCTTCTGTGCTTGTTGCTGAAAAGCAGTAGCCGCTAGGAACAAGTAATGGTTGACCCCGGTAGTGAAAGCACACTGCCGGGGTCCTAATCCTTTTTACCTTTAACCAGGTTTTAAGGAGGTGGGGGTTCGCGCGGGGGCCGGGGTGTTAACAGCACCTTGGCCCTGTCCCTTTAACCTCATGGCTATAAAATAAAGCGCTTCTAAAAAGCTGTCAAGTATAAGCCTGTTATAGATTTTGCCCGCAGGGGATTGATTCTGTGCGTGTTGACAGCCTAAGGAAGAAGGGCTACCTTCCCAAAATCGAAGCGCTCGTGAGAGCTTAATAGGGAATCCCGTGAAAATCGGGAGTGGACCCGCCGCCGTGTACCAGACACTGTATTCTTTTCCTTGTATGTCACTGAGAAAATGGTAGATTTTTTTGGGAAGGCTGAAAAGAATCTGGAAAGCCGGAAGACCTGCTTACGATTTTTTTTCGTCTGTATGGACGAGCCGTTTGCAACGGGGCTTTTGCTTTACGGTTCCACTGAGGATAAATACGTTTCCTCCGCCTGTTTATGGCGGAGGTTTTTTTATTCCTGTTCCCCTTCCATGCCCCGAATATACCCAGGAGTATGTATGCACTATACAACCATAAAAAAGCGGGATGGCCGCCTTGCCGATTTTGACGCTTCAAAAATCACCGCTGCCATACACAAAGCTGGCAAAGCCAGTGGAGAATTTGAAGAAAGAGAAGCCCTGCGCCTTACCATGCAGGTGCTTTCCCTTGCCAGGGCCATGCATTTGCCGGATCCGCCCGATGTTGAAAGTATACAGGACATTGTGGAACAGGTTCTTTTAGATTCCCCGTTCCGCGCCACAGCCAAATCCTACATTCTTTACAGGGAGCAGCGCGCCCAAATGCGCCGCCTGAAAACAAAGGCCAATGTTGATCTTATGGAAGGATACCTGGATAAAATGGATTGGCGCGTCAGGGAAAACAGCAATATGGGTTTTTCCCTGCAGGGGCTGAACAATTATATCGCGTCTGACATTACATCCGAATACTGGCTGAACAGGGTTTACACCCCGTTGATACGCGAAGCGCACACAAGCGGTGATTTCCATATCCATGACCTGAACCTGCTTTCCGTCTACTGTGTGGGCTGGGATTTAGCCGATCTTTTGCGGCAGGGCTTTAAAGGCATAGCCGGCAATGTGGAAAGTGCCCCTCCCAAACACTTGCGTACTGCGCTTGGCCAGCTTGTGAACTTTTTTTATACGTTACAGGGTGAGGCCGCGGGTGCGCAGGCTGTTTCCAGCTTTGACACGTACCTTGCCCCTTTTATCCGCTTTGATAAACTGGGCTTTAAGGAAGTAAAGCAGGCTATGCAGGAGTTTGTGTTTAACATTAACATACCCACAAGGGTGGGTTTTCAAACCCCATTCACCAATATCACGCTTGATATGTATGTGCCTGAAATGCTAAAAAATACACCGGTGATTATTGGGGGTAAAGAACAAAGTGAAGTGTACGGGGATTTCCAGGCGGAAATGGATATACTGAACCAGGCGTTTGCGGAAGTGATGATGGAAGGG
>CAZJOG010000281.1:0-2420 GCA_964547565.1 uncultured Desulfovibrionaceae bacterium | reverse complement strand
AGCAATGGCGCTGGTGTGTTTAATCGCGTCATTGACAAAAACGGCAATATCGCTTGTGCCGCCGCCCAAATCCACAATCGCCACGCCTATTTCGCGCTCTTCGTCTGTGAGAATAGCTTTGGAGGAAGCAAGGGCTTCCAGCACAATATCCGATATATTCAGGCCGCTCCTCTGGCAGGAACGCACAATGTTCTGCGCGGATGTAACGGCGCCTGTGACTATGTGAACAAAAACCTCCAGGCGCACGCCTGCCATGCCGAGCGGGTCGGCAATGCCACGCTGGTTGTCCACAATGTATTCCTGTGGAAGAATATGGATAACCTCACGGTCGGCAGGTATAGCCTTGGCTTTGGCTGTTTCCAGCACGCGCTCTATGTCCCGGGTTGAAACTTCGCCTGTTTTAATGGCAATAACGCCGTGGCTGTTTTCCCCTTTTATGTGGCTGCCTGCAATGCCCGCGTAAACAGACTGTATTTCGCAGTCTGCCATGGCTTCCGCTTCTTCCAGAGCCTTTTTGATGGATTGTACTGTCTGCTCAATATTGACCACCACACCTTTACGCAGCCCTGTAGAGGGGCTTGTGCCCACCCCGGCTATCTTCATGGTGCCATTTTCGCCCGGTTCTCCAACCACCGCGCAAATTTTTGTGGTGCCGATATCCAGCCCGACAATCAGCTCTGATCTGGCCATGCCTTGCTCCTTCCTTTCCTTACACGCTCTTTTGCGGCAGTAGAGGCGCTTTTATTTGCTCCCTTTGCATACAACAGGCAACGGGGGCAAAATGAGACGAAAAACACCCGGTCAAATTTCTGTTGGAAATTGGCTGATCTAGATGGGTTTTCCGTCTCTTGAGGCGCTTTGTTGCGTAATTTGGGCAAAATGACAATTTTTGTCTTTATGCCCAGTTTATCTGCCCTAGAACTCAACATATTTTCCTCTGATTGTCTAGAAGTTTTTTAAAGGTTTTCAAGATTTTTTTTAACATCCTAGATTTTTTGCAAATAAACCTGTCCTTCGGAAGAACGGATTTCTCGTATTTTATCTATTTCCTTACGTTTTTCCAAATCATCTATCACAAGAAACAGGCGGGAAAGATTTTGTCGCCAATCTTCCATGCCTATGCAAAGGGATAGTTTATTTTTTTCCCAATACAGTTCAAAACCTTTCCCTGCACTCAGACGCAACCATGAAATTTGGAAAATATCAAAAGGCAGGTCTTTAGATTCAAGTGCGCGAAGAAAATCATGCAGATAGGGGATAGCTTCTTCCCCTCCCGGGCCTATATCAAGTGTGGGCAATGAACGAAAGTTGCCGCTGTCCACCGGGGCAATAATAAGCCCATTGCTATCCAGATAATAGAGTGTGCCTTCCCGTAAAATCCAAAATTGCGGAACCCTCTCTTTTATATCCACAATAAAGGTGTCAGGAAGCATGCGTTTAATCGCAACTTTTTCCACCCAGGGGTTTTGTAACAACGCCTGCTCCATAGCAGGGATGTGCATTTCAAAAATATTCTTTCCCTGCTCCAGTTGGGAGGCTGCAAGAATTTCTTCCACACTTGCCTGATTTACCCCTTGCACGCGTATTTCTTTGATTTCAAAGAAAGAACTGCTGGTAATGCTGTAAAAAGCCTTCATAAGCAGCATGCTGAGGGCAAAAACCAGTAAAAGCACAAGCCCCAGGCCAGCAAACCATAAAAGTCCATTGCGGATGTTTGGCATAGCTGTTGCATCTGTAGGGTGCGCTTTTGCAGCGACAGCCACGCTTTTTGCGGCCACACTTTTTGCAGGTGTTGGTTTTGCCGGCTGTTTTTTTGCCGGTTGTCGGTACGCATTACGCGGGACTGGTTTTTTGCTCAGAACAGCGGGCATGGCCATACTCTCACTTCCATTTCAAGGTGAATGCCCATTTTTTGGGCCACAGCTTCCTTTGCTTCTGTTATCAGCTCACATGCGGCGCTATAGGCGCCCTGATTTTCCGACTTTTTGGCGGTATGCACAAGAAAATTGGCGTGTTTTTCGCTAAAGGCCACAGGGCCAAGAGTTTTCCCGCGGAAACCTGCCATATCCAGCAATTTGCCGGCAGACTGGCCTGTAGGATTTTTAAACACGCAGCCTGCGCTTTTTTCTCCCAGAGGCTGGTTTTGTTTTTTTGCTGCCAGGTTTTGCTGCATACGGGATTTAACAGTGTTTTCCCCCGCAGTGGGCAGGGTAAGCACAGCCTGAAAAATAAGGAAAAACTCCGCAGGCTGTAAAAGGGAAAAATGTCTGTAGCCAATACGCCACGGGCAGGAACCATCTTTGCAATTAAGCCGGATAAGGCCGTTTTCTGGTGTAAAAAGGGTAATTTCTTCAAGCAGAGTACCTATTTCCATACCATACGCGCCGGCATTCATAGCAATAGCGCCACCAACACTGCCG
>CAZJOG010000280.1:0-2448 GCA_964547565.1 uncultured Desulfovibrionaceae bacterium | reverse complement strand
AAACTTATTGTTTTTTATGATGATAATGGTATTTCTATAGACGGGGCTGTTTCCGGCTGGTTCAGGGATAATACGCCTGCCCGTTTTGCCTCTGCCCACTGGCATGTGACTGCAGAGGTGGATGGCAATGACCCGGAGGCTCTGTCTCACGCCATAAAAGAGGCCAAAGCTGAAACAGCCCGCCCCTCGCTTATTCCCTGTAAAACCATTATTGGCTATGGCGCACCGCATAAAGCAGGCACAGCCGCCAGCCATGGTTCACCCCTTGGCGCAGAAGAAGCGCTGGCCACAAAAGAAGCTTTGGGCTGGAAAGCCGATCCCTTTACTATCCCGGCGGATATTGCCGCTGCGTGGGATATGCGGGCAAAAGGGGCAGAGGCGGAAAAAAGCTGGAACACTCTTTTTGCAGAGTATACAAAAGCTTACCCAGAGCTTGCGGCAGAATTTATCCGCCGGATGGAAGGCAAACTGCCCGCAAACTGGGCGGAAGTTTCGCAAAACCTGCTTACCCGGCAGGAAGAAAAAGACCTTGCTACCCGTGTGGCAGGCAAAAATGCGCTGGATGTTCTGGCCCCTGGGCTGCCGGGTCTTGTGGGTGGCTCTGCCGACCTGACAGGTTCTGTTGGTACATGGCATAAAAATTCAAAAGCATTAGAGCAAGCGGATTTCACAGGCAATTATGTGTATTACGGGGTGCGGGAATTTGCCATGGGTGCGGCTATGAACGGCCTTAGCCTGCATGGTGGGTTTATCCCATATGGGGCAACATTCCTTGTGTTTTCTGACTATGCCCGTTCTGCCATACGCCTTGCGGCCCTTATGCAAAAACGTGTTATCTGGGTGCTGACGCACGACTCTATTGGTGTGGGGGAAGATGGCCCCACCCACCAGCCTGTTGAGCATGTGCCGTCTTTACGCCTTATCCCTGGGCTGGATGTGTGGCGTCCGTGTGACAGTGCGGAGGCAAATGCCGCCTGGGTAGCCGCTATAGAACGGGAAAACGGTCCCACCTGTCTTATTATGTCCCGCCAGAATTTGCCCCAGCAAACCCATGCCAAACCGCAGGATATAAAGCGTGGCGGGTATATTTTATGGGAGCAGAACCCGGGTGCCAGACCCGCTGTTATCCTGCTTGCCACAGGTTCGGAAGTGCAGCTTGCTATGGGTGTTGCGTTTGCGCTTTCTGCAAAAGGCATAAGCGCCCGTGTGGTTTCCATGCCCTGTCTGGAAGTTTTTGACAGGCAGGAAGCCGCGTATAAAGAGCTGGTATTGCCAGTCTCTGTTTCTGCCCGTCTTGCGGTGGAGGCCGCCGCTTCTGGCAGCTGGCACAAATATGTGGGGCTTGGCGGCGCTGTTATTTCCATGGCTACTTTTGGAGAATCTGCCCCGGCAGAAAAACTTTACGAACACTTTGGTTTTACCGTGGATTCTATTCTCAAACAGGCCCTTAACCTCGTATAAGGAAAATGTATGCAAGTAAAACATTTTAAAGATGTGGACGCCCAAGGTAAACGTGTTGTAATGCGCCTTGACCTGAATGTCCCGATAAAAGATGGTAAAGTGGCGGGCGATGCACGCCTTCGTGCTGTTTTACCCACTATCCGCCTTGCGCTGGAAAAAGGCGCCGGGGTTATTTTGCTTTCTCACCTTGGCAGGCCAGAAGAAGGGGTGTTTGACACCCAGTTTTCTCTTGCGCCTGTGGCAGAAAAACTTGCGGAACTTCTGGAAAAACCCGTGTCTTTTGCCGCTAACCCTTCTCTTGCCACACCTTCTGCCACTGTTGCCCCCGGGGAAGTTGTACTTTTGGAAAATGTACGCTTTTTTAAAGGCGAAAGTAAAAATAGCCCTGAACTTGCCAAAATTTTTGCTGACCTGGGTGATGTGTATGTGATGGATGCCTTTGGGGCTGCCCACCGTGCCCATGCTTCTACAGAGGGAGCTATCCGCGCCGCAAAAATAGCGGTGGCCGGCCCTCTGATGGCGGCAGAAATGGAAGCCGCCGCAAAACTTATGGAAGATCCCAAGCGCCCGCTGTACGCGGTTGTGGGTGGGTCTAAAGTTTCCAGCAAACTTACCATGCTGGAAAATCTTATAAGCAAGGTGGATGGGCTTATTTTGGGTGGTGGTCTTGCCAACACCTTTCTTGTAGCAAACGGGTATCCTGTAGGCACTTCCTTGTATGAGCCGGATCTGGTGCCGGAAGCGCGGCGTCTTATGGCCCTTGCCAAGGAAAAAAATGTGCGCCTTATCACACCGGAAGATGTGGTGACAGGCCGCAAGATTGACCGTGGGGATCAGGCCAGTGTACGCCGTTTGTTTGAGATATGTGACACAGACGCCGTGTTTGATATTGGCCCGGAAACTTCTCGCCTTTACGCCTTTTTCCTGGGCAAGGCGGAAACTATTGTTTGGAATGGCCCTGTAGGTGCTGTGGAATACCCCCCGTAT
>CAZJOG010000279.1:0-2466 GCA_964547565.1 uncultured Desulfovibrionaceae bacterium | reverse complement strand
CATCACAATAACAGTTATAACACCAAACCATACCCCATTAAAGCCTAAAGCCTGCACAGTGGGAAAAATGGTAGGCAAGGTCAGCATCATCATGGGGATAATATTCATCACGCAACCAAGCGCGATATAAATACAAATAATAACAGCCAAAACACCGTAGCGGTTAATTTCCAGGTGCACCACAAAGTCTGCCAAAAGTCCGGGCAGACGGGAAGTGGTAAGAAACGCGCCAAAAATCATCACACCAACCATAATCACAAACATTTTGCCGCACATAATGGCTGTTCGGGTAAGGGCGGCAAGCAGTCTGGCTTTTGTAAGGTTGCCTTTGAAAAAGGCAAAAGGCAAAGCGCAAATAGCACCAAGCGCGCCGCCTTCACCCGGGGTGCAAAAACCTGTCATAATAGCACCCACTACTGCAATAAAAAGCACAGCAATAGGAACTATGCCTTTAAGAGACAGTATTTTCTCCTTCAGGCTATATCCTTGGGTCATGGGGGCAAGGGAAGGGGTAAGTTTTACCCGCGCCACAATAATAAGGCAAAAAATAGTGCTCAGCAAAAGCCCCGGGAGAATACCGGCAGAAAAAAGCTGGGCAACGGATTCGTCCGTCATCATGGAAAAGATAATAAACCCCATACTTGGGGGAATAAGAATACCAAGTGTGCCACCTGCGCATAATGCCCCGCATGCCAAAGAACGTGAGTATTGTGCGTCCCGCATAGGTTGCAGAGCCACAGTGCTCATGGTGATAACTGTAGCCATGGAATCTCCGCATACAGCCCCAAAGCCGGCACAACCACCAACTGTTGCACAAGCCAGACCACCGGGCAAACGGCCCAGCCATTTTTCGGCACAGTCAAACAGGTCTTTGGAAAGCCCGGCCATGGCTATCATTTCCCCCATCAGCATAAACATGGGGATGGCCAGAAAAATAAAGTCCGATGCCTGACGGAAAGGCACCTGCCCTATAGCGCCCCCAATGGCAACAGGGTTACGCATAAGGGCAAAAAGGCCCACCAGGGTCATGGCTATCATACTGTAGCCTAAAGGCACCCCCAGCATAAGAAAGAAAAACACCAGCAGAAAACCCAGTACACCCACAGCCAGCACAGAAATAGTCATGTCCGTGGTTTTATACCAATACGGCATATAACAAAGCAGGGCAATAACAGCCAAACAGACAAGTATACCCCAAAAATCCCGCGCATAAATACGGTTATGGAAAGATTTCAGGGTGTGTATAAGTTCACCAAGGGCCATGGCGCCAAAGCCAAAACTTGTTACATAAATAAACCAGGACATGGGCAAAAAAAGCATGGCTGTTCTGTCCATACACTTTGCCGCTGCTTCCGCGGTGTAATACATCATAAACAATGAGGTAATAAGCCCAAACTGGTGGGCAAGCAGATCAATACGGGCTTTATTTTTATTTTGGAATGTGACGTAAAGAAGGTCAATCTTAATCTGGCTGTTGGTACCTGCGCTTAACGCCATAGCCAGAAAACCAATAACCACAAGGCTCATGGTTTGGATATCCATAACGCCGTGCACGGAACCACCAAGAAAAAAACGCCCGCAAATATCAATGAATATGGGAAAAAGGAGAAGGAAAATCAGCAGGGCGGAAATATACACAAGATACTTTGCGCCTTTATTGAATATTTCTTCCGCTTTGTCTAAAAACGGCAATGTGGGAATAACTTCGCTGGACATAGCGCCTTCCTTTGTTATAGGGCTAGTCTATAGTTGCCGCAAAACGGTACATTTCATCAATCGCTTCTTCCGGGTTGGCGACATTGCCGTATCCCAGCTGTTTAATAGTATGTTCGCGCACAGCGGGGCGCACAGTTGTGCTGAAAAGTTCTAATTCTTCAGGCGTAAGGCGTATAATTTCGCAACCGGCTTCTTCCAGACCGGCAATTTCTTCTGTGTTGCTTTTTTTCAGGCTGGCCGCCACATCATAGCCCAGCTGTCTGCCTGTTGTACGCATAATTTCCTGTATATCCGCCGGTATTTGCTGCCAGACATCTTTATTTACACCAAAATACTGCGGTCCGCCGGTGACATACAGGGGGGTGACGTATTTGGCCACTTCCTGCAATTTATACTGGCGAAAAGGGGCTACACTCAGGTAGGCTACATCGCCCATGCCACGCTGTAAGGCCACATAAGTATCAGGCGCGGAAGACATAACAGGCTTTCCTCCCCATGCCAGAATATCCGGGCTGAGTGTCCACACAATAACACGCTTGCCTTCCAAATCTTTTGGTGTACGGATGGGGGTTTTGATACTGCCAAAGCAGTTATCGGATGCTCCAAAAAAGCCCAGTAACTCTATGTTATCAAATTCCGCTTTGTACTCCGGCTTTTCTGCCAGGGTGCGTTCAATAATGCGGGTCAGGTGTTCGCCATCTTTTGCCAGAAAAGGCATGTTAAAAAGGCTGGCATGGGGGGTCATATTAG
>CAZJOG010000278.1:0-2497 GCA_964547565.1 uncultured Desulfovibrionaceae bacterium | reverse complement strand
ATTCCCGAAAAAATCTCGCAGGCTCGATTTTTTCGGGAATAGTTATTTAATTTAAAGCAAGTATAGGCTAAACATCTGTTTTAAACCACGGGGTACCATCGCGCACCCAGCTTATCCAGCCAGACCACTCTGTTGCTAAATGCTTTTGATGCGCCTTTAAAAGAAACTTTGGGCAAATGCTTGGAAATTCCACTAAAAGCCTTGCTTCAAGACCAGCTGGTGCATCCCTAAATTGATGCCGCACTCCACCAACTATTGTGCCATCGCGCAGTTTTGCCACCCCCACAGATTGATGGGAATAGCTTAAATCACGCACTTCTTTTATGCCTGTTTCCTCATCAAATGTTATAAAAAACTGCGTAGGTAATGGGCTATTACCTGTTGTTTCAATAACTTCTAAAATGTTATTGTATGGGTTTAAAACATAATGATCAGGACAAACGGAAAGATTAACCCTTTGGTTTTCTTCTGTTGCTTCTAGCATTAATTTGTCTATTTCTTTACTAAAACCCTCAGCGGTAATACCTTCAGCATAAATTGTTGCAAGTGCCACTCGCCTTTTACCCCTAGATACAATACTGGCAAGTTTCATGGCCCAGGCACTTACTATAAGCTTCCATTTTAAGCGTTTTCGCATTTCTTCCAGGCTCAGTTGCATTTTCGCATGGACAAGGGTTTGGCATAAAACATCCGTTTTTTCAGATGGGTCAACGTCAATCCTAAAAGTCCGCAAAACCTTATGCACCCTTTTTCTTTTCCAGGTGTCTAACTGCTTTTGTGTAAAACTTTTCCCGTCAAGTATTATTTCCATTAATAACCCTTTGCGTCTAACAAGGAACTGGCATGAAGTAAAAAAGGCTTGGGTGGGAAAGCCATTGTAAAACATTCTCAAAGCCACATATTACCGCGAGGGTGCCGCGAAGCGTTGTTGCGCAGCAAGCGTCAAGCCGCCATACTCACGGAATAAGGGGGTTTGGGGGGCGAGCGGACGTAGTCCGCATTTAAGAAGTTCCCCCCCAAAAAAACTCTCCTATCCGTCCTATCCGTCCGCAATAAATTTTTCTCTCAGCATACGTATAGCATCGCGCAGTGTAGCGGCGCGTTCAAATTCCAGTTCGCGTGCTGCTGCGCGCATTTCCTGTTCCATTTCTATAATACGTTTAGAGAGGGCTTCCGGATCCAGCAGTTCAGCCTGGTTAAGGAGGGGCGCTGTAGGTTCAGCCACACGGGAGGATTGTTTACCCCGTTTGGACTTGGGTTTTTCGTCTGTAGAGGAGTAGAGGGAATGGAGGGCATTATCCAGAGGTTTAAGGATAGTTTGCGGGGTAATATTATGGGCAAGGTTATATTCTATTTGTTTAGCGCGGCGTCGGTCGGTTTCTGCTATAGCGGCGCGCATGGAGGCTGTAAGGACGTCTGCGTAGAGTAAAACTTGCCCGGCGGCATTACGGGCGGCACGGCCAAAGGTTTGGATAAGGCTGCCGGAGGAGCGCAGGAAGCCTTCTTTATCTGCGTCCAGGATAGCGACAAGGGAGACTTCCGGCAGGTCGAGGCCTTCGCGGAGCAGGTTAATGCCAACCAGCACGTCAAACTCTTTAGCGCGCAGGGCGTGGAGGATGGCAACACGTTCAAGGGTGTCTATGTCGGAGTGCAGGTAGCGGGCCTGAACGCCCATAGTAAGCAGGTAGTCCGTAAGTTCTTCTGCCATACGTTTGGTAAGGGTGGTAATAAGCACACGTTCGTTACGGGCGGCGCGGGCTTTACATTCTGCAAGCAGGTCGTCCATCTGGCCTTTTGTGGGGCGAATGGTGACTGGTGGGTCTGTAAGGCCGGTGGGGCGGATAACCTGTTCTACAATAAGGCCCTGGCAGCGGTCCATTTCCCAGCGGCCGGGGGTGGCGGAAACATAGACGCACTGGTGGACGCGGGTAAGGAACTCGTCAAAGGTGAGGGGGCGGTTATCCAGGGCAGAAGGCAGGCGGAAGCCAAATTCTGTCAGGGTGGTTTTACGGGAGCGGTCGCCTTTATACATGGCGCCCACCTGGGGGATACTGATGTGGGATTCGTCCACAAACAGGAGGAAATCGTCGGGGAAATAGTCCAGCAGGGTAGCCGGGGCTTCGCCGGGTTTACGGCCGTCCATGTGGCGGGAGTAGTTTTCTATGCCATTGCAGTAACCAAGTTCCTGCAGCATTTCCAAATCAAGCTGGGTGCGTTGTTCAAGGCGCTGGGCTTCTACAAGTTTGTTGGCCTGGCGGAATTCCATAAGACGTTCGGTAAGTTCTGCGCGGATATCTTCCATAGCCCGCAGGATGTTTTCTTTGTCAGAAACATAGTGGCTGGCGGGATAGATAACAGTTTTGCCAACACGGCCCAGAATATTGCCGGTAAGGGGATCAATTTCAGAAATATCTTCAATAACATCCCCAAAAAACTCTAAACGCAGGGCGCGTTCGTGTTCGTAGGCAGGGATAACTTCCAGCACGTCGCCTCGCAC
>CAZJOG010000277.1:0-2520 GCA_964547565.1 uncultured Desulfovibrionaceae bacterium | reverse complement strand
CAATAACAACCGTTGCCGCCATAACCAGTAAACTGATAAGCAGACCAATAGGGTTAAGCTTAATCACAAGGTTAAAGGCCTTAAATGCCCCAATAAGTAATTGGATTATGCCCACACCTTTTTTAAGCGCCATAAGGGCGGCAAAACCTTTGCCTAAAGAAATGGCAAGTTCCTTATTTTCGCTTATGAATTTGACCACAACACCCACAACGGAAGAAATGGCATTTTTGGCGCTCTCTATTGTTTTAACCCACGGCTTCCAGTCAAAATAACTTTTGCCCCCTTCCATATAGGTAAGGTAATCGTCTATTAAAAGAACAATGGTGGTAAGACCTGCTATAAGCATACCCAAGGGAGTGGCCAGAAAACCCGCGTTTAAAAGCTTCCACGCGGCCAGCAAAAGCCCAAGGCCGATAATGAGGTTTCTCTGCCCATTATCTAAATTATCAAACCATTGCACAAGGGAAGAAACAAGCTTAATAGCCCTGTAGACAAAAGCACTTATAACGGAAGCCACCCGCAAAACAAAAGAAATAAAAACATCTAAAACGCGCCTTATGGCACCAAAGTTTTCTACAATAGCGCGTCGCAAAGCCTCTACATCATGCCGTATGCGCCCAATAAAAGCCAAGGCAACACTTTTGGCCAGCAAATTTACCATTGTGGCAAGCTTATTTATTTCCCCCATAAACTCTTTGCTGGCTTTACCTGCCTCTTTTGCGTCAATGCCCGCAACCGCGTACATTTGCCGAAATTCTTCTTTCAAAGCCTGTGCATTGTTTATAAGGGCAGGGATAAGGCTGGGGTCTATGCCCATACGGGCGGCGTAGGCTTTGCGCTGGGCTTCGTTCATTTGTGCCATACGCTGGCCAGCCACTTCCAGCGCTTTGGCGGCATCGCGTATGCGCGGGTTTTTGGAAACAAGGCTTTCCATACTGCGGGTAACAGCGTCCAAAGAAGATCCGCTTTGCTCCGCGATATACCCAAGTTCTTGTAATTTATCAGACGTAGTGCCAAGATGTTCAGCTTGCCTTGCAAGAGTTGCCTCTCCACTGGCTACCTTGGTAATACCCGCGTAAATACCCACAGCCACCGCTTGCACAGCCACGCCAAAAGCCGCCACCTTGGTGAGGGCGGATTTAAGCGACTTCTCATCTGCCGAAAAGCTGATAGAAGCAAGAAATTCTGTGATAAGAGAAGCCATGGTATTCCTTGAGGCGTGTGTTTATTTGCTGTTTTGCATAGCACGGCGTTCGTTTTCGTACTGAACATCGAGGGCATCGTTCATAAGGGCAATATCTGCGAGTGACAAAACGCCGTTTTTGAGGTTTTCATACTGGCATAAGCCCTTTAGCACGGGGCGGAGCAAAAAATCTTCCCCATTAGGTAATGTTAACCAAGCAGTCCCTTGCTTTTCATAAAGCCCTGAATATCTGGCATTGGGGGAAGAGCGGAAAAAAAATCTGTAAGGTTCTCCCGTATAACGTAATAGGCTATTTGCAGCATAACGGGCAAGGAAATATCCGAAAACATGGTGGTTTTATTCACACGCACAGGCACCCAGTTATTGCCCGCCTGTTTACGTTCTGTCACCTCTAAACAGGCGTTTAGGATATATTCTGTGTCTTCATCTTTGAGGGCGCTTATGGCTTCCGTGAGTGGTGTAAGAATAACGGCAATATCCCCTTCAAAATCTACCACTTTGCCCTCTGCGTCTTTTTTCAGTTTGATGTGGCTACCTGCCATGTTCGCCAGCCCCGCCAATTTGCCAAGGCAAGGGCTTAAACGGCGTACAATATGCAGTTGCTTAAAGGCGTTTAGTTTGCCAACGCGGTAATATTCTTGCCCAATAAAAACTTCCATATTTTTATCTCCTTACATGCCCAAACGGGTGTCTATTTTACCTGCGTGGAACGTCCATGCTAATTTGCCGCCTTCTACTGCGTAGGGGTTGGAAATAGCTTTTGCAAAGGCGCATTGCGTACAGGTTACAGCATCACCAGAAACAGGGTTGCGTATGCTAATAGTGTTTTGCCCATGCGTGCGGCTGCTGGCGGTTTGAAAATTAAAAAGGTTTTGTAAAAGCGCGTTGGTTGTGCTGGTGCGCAACAGGGTAATAGTGACTGTGCCGGATTTATCCGCCTTGAGGCTGTGCATAGCCGTGCCATCCGCCCCAATGGTCATAACATTTGTATCCCCCGTGGGGTCAATGGTTATGCCTTCCTCCGCGTTGCCACTGCCACTGCCAAGCTGAAAACTGCCCCCGGGCCCTTCTAAAGATGCCTGTATATCTAAAAAACTGTATACACCCATTGTGGCCTCCTATCTGTTTACATCTATTTGTACGTCCACAAAATGCACGGCACCCGCTAATTTTACCGCCACTTGAATAGGCGGGGACTTGCGCTGTTCCCGCTCTGATTGCGGTTGTTCATCTACCGGCTGCGCGTAAATGTACCAGCCAGAGGGTAAATAATCCCCACGGTTTAATTGTCCAAAACCATCCGCATTCCATAAGCC
>CAZJOG010000276.1:2258-2535 GCA_964547565.1 uncultured Desulfovibrionaceae bacterium | reverse complement strand
GTGCGGTACCATAAGTTCCGGCTGGGATCGTTTCATGCCTTTTCTGACAACTGTTTTGCCGTCAATGGTGCGCCAAGGCATGAAACGATACCAGCCGGAACTTATGGTACCGCACCGCGCTTGAATTCCGTCAGAAATGACCAGAAGCGCATTGGTGACAAACAGTGAAGCAATGTCCTGCTTATAGGTTTGGAGTTGGTTGAAGGCGTGCTTGATGGTAGCGTTTTCATCACCAGGGTTTTTCAGCTCAAGGAGGGCCAAGGGCAACCCGTTGACA
>CAZJOG010000276.1:0-2248 GCA_964547565.1 uncultured Desulfovibrionaceae bacterium | reverse complement strand
AAACAGCGCAATATCCGCTCGGCGGTTGCGCTGATTCTCAACGACTGTGAACTGATTGACGGCAAGCCAGTTATTATTATGCGGGTGTTCTGCATCCAACAGCCATACTTTGCGGTACATGACGCCATTGCCAGAGCTGCCCGCATCATCAGTGCCATTGGGTAGCTCAATATCTACGCCTTCGGTCAGCAGACGGTGAAAGGCACGATTATTGACCAGCGCGTCCGGCCCGCCAATGCTTTCTATGCGACGAACAACCTCATTAAGTGCCGAGACGGGAATGCCGGGATTGATCCTGGTCAATGCCTCACGCAACCGCCCCCAAAGGATGACTTGCCTGTAGTCGTCGCGTTCACTGGCTGGAGCTTCAGGGGCAATATCTGGCCCATGCACAATGCCCCAACCAAGCTCAGCGAGCCAGGCGAGGCAGGTTTCTTCAAGGATATTTTCGGTGATGGTGTGCATGGTGGACTTCCTGTATAAGAAGAGCAATGTACAAAGCGACTAAAAGACTCTCTTACGCGTTAAGCTCAGGTGTTGATAACAGTGAATTTTTACTATCACCAACCTGAGCTATTCTTCCGTATTAAGCTCAACGGCATCTTTTGCTACAGATGCGTAATGAAATTTGGTGAGCTCAGAGGTTAGAAAGTCATCCATCAAGAGCTTGATAAATAAATCCTTTGATACCTTTGTGTCTAAAATTATCTTATTATCTTCATTAAAGCGGATGCGTCCAATAAGAGTCGGAAATGTCATGCAAAACTGAGCGATGCTCTCACTCGAAATGCCAGATTTAAGAACGGGGGATGCTCTGGCAACTTTGGTGAGACGACGAGCATATTTCACATCCTCAATGAGTTCTCGCAAAACATCTGGGTTTGTCAGCAGATTTGCCGCAACAATCTCGTCAATGCCCCGTGCTGCCTCACATTTAATAACATCGTGGAATCCAAAACTTTTCTCAAGTGCTTCAAGGTTCAACACCAAAAGGAGTCCATTGATTCTCATCATTTGGAACCCGGGGCTGATACGTAAGAATTCGTCATTCAGTCTTTTGAGGCGACTATTATCCTTTTGCAAGAAAAAGCTTGCTCGACCAAAAATATTGACTGGGGCCATGGTTTTATACAAAACAAGCTGTCTAGTATTATTGCCTATTTCAATAAGAAGCGCCTTGATAGATGATAGGCTTCTCTCCGCTAAATTCAGTAACGGAAGGTTGTCTTGAGAAATAACAGTCTCAAGTGACGATAATTCTTCTGGAATATCTATATCATAAATATATATAGTATGCGTTCTCTCGTCCGCACTGGACAAGTTAAGTATAGATAATTCATCGTTACTGGACAAGTTGTCTTGCAGACTTTGTATAAACATGTCCTTAAGGCCGATCCCTGCATCAGCCTCAATATCCAGCTTGAAGGGGCCCGGATTTTCGGCATCCTTCATCACTGCATAAACACAAATACTGATATTTGCGGAGTCATCGTAGTAAGTTTGCAAGACTGATTTCAACTCTTCAGCGTTCATTTAATTCCCCTAACATAGTAGATTCTGTCGTCTAGTTTTATGTAAGAGGCTTTCTGATTTTCAACAAGCCTCCCGCGACTGATCAGGGTGATGCCTTCGCGTTCCCCATTTTTGAAGTTACCTTTAGCGCGATAGATATGAAAACCGAGAAGAGCCAAGGAAGGGTTGGCATAAAACAGGTCTGTCTTGATATAAATTGCGCCCATCACCACAAACAGGAGTGCTAGAACAACAATTTGCCTGCCACTACTAAAATCAAAACTAATAAGTGGTACTATGTATGTTGCAAGAAATGTCAGGTGTTCATAGTTGATGTTTTCTAATTTTTTAATTTCAAATGGAATCTCACTTGCGCCTTTCAAATCAAAATCAAATCGGAAATATGCAAAGAGGCAGTAAAGAAAAAATACTATCGAAATTATTGGTAGAGGATTGTTCATTACAAGTTCTTTCCAGCTAGTTGCTTCACAAAAGGAAAATGAAGAAGTCGGTGGCACCGCAGAAATAATGAAAAGAAAGATAAATAGTAACCCTAAAGATAGGATGTAAAGGTCAATCTTTCTGCGGACACTTGTCATGAAGAACTCACTTCCAGAAAGTTTTCTGCATCTAATACTCGTAATCCACCGGACAGAAGTTTTGGCAAAAAAGTATCGCGTATATCCGCTAGCTTTTTTATTTCCAATAAATTTGCATACCATTTATCAAACAAATG
>CAZJOG010000275.1:0-2563 GCA_964547565.1 uncultured Desulfovibrionaceae bacterium | reverse complement strand
ATAAAGGCGCATGGCGCGTATGTGGAAAATGAGGCTACCCCCCTTGCCCCCATAAACGAAAACCCGGAAACCAACATTCCCCCCGTAGATAACCCTGAGACAAGTAGAGAGGAGGCCCTGGAAACTATCCCCGGCGTTGATACCATGAGTTCCGACCACCCCGCAGACCGCGCCGAACAAATTGAAAATCTGCCCCTTAATGAGCAGATGTGTTTTCTGCGTAACTTGCCCTCTGACGAAGCAGCCGAAACTATGGCGGAAATGGACGCAGACGACGCAGGTGACGTGCTGGAAAATTTGGACGCAGACGACGCTGCCCGCATTCTTGCCGAAATGGACCCGGACGACGCCGTGGACATTCTGGAAGAAGTGGACGAAGACCACCGCGATGCCCTGTTGAGCAGCCTTGCCCCTGAAGACGCTCTGGAACTGCGCGCCCTGCTTACCTTTGACCCAGATACAGCCGCCGGCGTGATGAATACGGAGGTCACCCTTATCAGCCAGGACCTTACGGTGGACTCTGCCATTAACTTTATCCGGCAGGAAATGGAGGAAAAAGAAACCCCCTACTATGTGTATGTTGTGGACAGTACAGATAAACTTGTAGGTGTGCTTTCCCTGCGTGACCTTATGGTTTTGCGCCCTGGCTCTCTTATCCGTGACGCTATACCCCCCAAGCAGGAAGTTATTTCCGCCGTGTTTGACGCAGATAAAGCCGAAGTTGCCCGCCTTATCAGCCGTTATAATTTCCTCTCCCTCCCGATTGTGGACAGAGAAGGCCACATGATGGGCTTTGTTACCCACGACGATATTATCGACATCATCCAGGACGAGGCCAGCGCCGACATGCTTGGTATGGTGGGTGCCGGTCAGGACGAAACCGTGGATACCCCGTGGTTTGATTCTATTAAAATGCGCCTGCCATGGCTTATTGTGAATATGTTCAATTCCTGCGTTGCCGCCAGTATTGTGTATCTTTTTGAAGGCTCTATCGCAGAAATGGCCCTTTTAGCCGTTCTTATGCCTATTGTTGCCAACCAGTCCGGCAATACAGGCCAGCAGGCGCTTGCGGTGATGATCCGACAGCTTGCCGTGGAAAAATTTGAAAGCAAAAAAGCCTGGTTTGCTGTTTGGCGGGAAGCAAAAATTGGCTTTATCTCCAGCCTTATCCTCTCTATTCTCGCTTTTATAGGTGTTTATTTTCTCAGCGCCAACACCATACTCGCCTGCGTAATGGGCGCAGCCCTTATAGCGGATATGACCCTGGGCGCGATAGCGGGTGGCTCCATCCCTCTTATTCTCCGCTCACTCGGCCGTGACCCCGCCCAGGCATCCAGCATATTCTTAACAGCCCTGACAGACAGTGGCGGCTTTTTTATCTTTTTGGGCCTGGCTACATTGTTTTTGTTGTAAAAAAGGAAAATCTGCAGGGTGTTGTTTTCTGGGGGGGGTCGCGCCCCCCCCTCCCCCCAGGCAGGGGCACGCGCCCCAGCACCCGCGAATTTGGGGATTATAAAATTAAAAGTCCGGCAAACTGCGTGTATTCACCAGCCCGGCTTCTAATTTTTCTGCCATGCCCGGGAATATGGGATTAGCAACTTTTCTGGCATTCACAGGGCACGCTTTTACACAGGCCAGACAGGAAATACATTTTTTTGTCTCTGTTTCCCGGGGCTTTTCCCGGCAAATTGCCCCGGCAGGGCACACGCCAACACATGTTAAACAGGCTGTGCATGTTGTATCCCCTTCCGGGTAAATGGGCATGGGCCCAACTTCCCTGTACGGATGATTACCCGGCACATGGAGGCTATGGTCTTTTGGGAGATCCCCCTTGAGAAGTGCCTGGATTTTTTCAACAAATTCTGATATTTTTTGTTTATCTTCTGCATCCGGCCGCTGGCTTGCTATTTTTTCGGAAAAAGAATGCGGCGCTATCCACGCAGCGGCGGCAATTCCCATAAATCCCGCAGCTTCGCATATGTCTTTTTCTTCCATCAGGGCGTCTTCAAATGCGCGGTTGCCATAACTTACAGTAAAAATAGCGGGTGTCTGCTGCCCCTTCAGGCAGTTAAAAATCCCCCCTTCCACCATAGGTAAACGCCCCACATAAACGGGCGCGCCCATAATCACTAAATCGTGGGCAGAAAAACAATACGCTTTTTGCCGATTTTCCGGTTTTGTTAAATCAATTTTTTCGTAGGACGCGGATATTTTTTGCGCAATAGCTTCCACATAGGATTTTGTTCCCCCAGTCGGGCTAAAATACACAGCAAAAACACGTTCAATCTTCATGGTAGTATGCCTCCTCAGGATACGCAGTTAAAATTTGTGACATACGGTGTGTTTTTTTGTTTAACCTGTTTGCACAGACAGGGTTTTAAGGTCTGGTCTTGTTCCACTGGCCTTATTCCACAAGGCCTGAGACGAATGGCAAACCCCTTCAGGGTTTGCGCCGCCCACCATCGCGCTTTGCTTGCTGGGCGGAAAGGCACGGCATTCGGTCATTTAACGGCATGGCAAAGCCATGCCTATTCCCTCTGCCGGCAGGTTGCTGACTTTGTCA
>CAZJOG010000274.1:0-2567 GCA_964547565.1 uncultured Desulfovibrionaceae bacterium | reverse complement strand
AGCGCGCCCGCATTCTATGCGGTATCCCTCCCCCTGTTCTCCACACGGCGGGCAGTAGCTATCTGGCGCGGCGCATAGAGCGGGTTCATAGGGGCTGGTTGTCAAAGAAAAGGGAAGACGGACTGCCCTTGACTTTTCAAATGACAAAATTTAAATCTTAAGTCAAGCAGAATTTTAAAGAAAGAAAAAGATGTTTTTTTCTGCTATGACTACCATAAATAGGAGGTAGTCATGAATGAGGAGCTACAGCAAATGATTGAGCAGGCAATAATAAGCGTAATTGTAGAAAAACGTAAGGCTGTTGGAATGTCAGCCGAAGAACTGGGAAAGCGCGTTTTTCCCAATGCGTCAAATGCCCGAATGAAAGTCCAAGCTCTTACCCAAAAACAAGGCAATGGTAAACCAAGAGGCTTGAGGGTTGGCGAATTTGTCAACTTGGCAAATGCGCTAGACCTTGACCCCGTTAGAGTTTTAAGCAAAGTGCTTGAACAATTTGAGGAAACAAAAAGTTGATTTATTTTTGAAATACAAAAGATTTATTTATTGTCATTTTTCGCTTGACAAAAGATTGAAAATAAATCTATCCTGTTTTCACCGAACGAGAGTTCCTTGAAAACAGACGCTACGAAAGCCCTACCTGGACGAGAAGACGGTCAGGACAAGCTGGAGCAAGCACGGCACATCAATAATGGATGCTGTGAAACTTGCAAATTTTTTTGCCTTTCTATACACTAAGGGCACGGAGATTGAAAATGCCAACAATTTTGCGTATTGGTTCTTTGCGCTTTTTCTTTTTCAGCCACGAGGGAGTAGAACCACCCCATATACATGTTGCTGCTGGCGAAAAGGAAGCCAAGTTTTGGCTTTCGCCCATATCTCTTTCTTACTCGTATGGCTTCAAGGCCCACGAGCAGAATAACCTTATAAATATTGTACATGACCACCAAACAGAATTTTTGGAGGCTTGGAATGAGTTCTTTAGCAATCCAGCATGACCCCGCGGCCTTAGACCTTCACTTTGGAACCGACTCTATCACGTTTGACCTGGCAGATGGCCGCGTTGTTTCTGCGCCTTTGGCATGGTTTCCGCGTCTTCTATCCGCAACTGCAAGCCAGCGTGCCAACTGGGAACGAATAGGCCGCGGTTATGGCATTCACTGGCCAGAAATAGATGAAGATATTTCCATTCTCGCACTTCTTGGCTTACCAGATTAAATTTTGCCACACCAACTATTAAGGCTCTTCTTCACCGAAGAGCCTTTTTTATTACCCATTTCCCATATTTCCGTCTATCAGAAGGGGCGGAACGCACAAGGCCACCGTGTGCGAACTAACGGGGTCAACCCCAAATGTGGGTGGCGCGGGGTGGCTCCTAACGCCCCGCGCCCCCATAAAAAGAGAGGAAATTATGTGCTACAGTGGATGTGCATACGAAAGCTACCCATACGGGCAAAATGAAGGGTGTTACTGCCGCAAACCGCCCTATGTGGCGTGTTCTGCGGATGAAGAAATTTCAGAAATTGAAAACGCGCTGTCTCTGGAAGAACTCGAAGGGGATTTAGACTATGAAGACATTTTTGGATGAACTGCTCCCATGGCGCAATCCGCAGGGCTGGCTTATAACGCTGGCCCTTCTTTTTTTCCTTGGGGTTTTGCCAAGTGTGATTGAAAGCTTGCTGTTTCCAGCCTTGGGGATATAAAAATGAATATTCGCGCCTCTTCGTTACCTCTTCTTTTTGACTGCCCTGCCTGTTGGGAAGCAAAATACATAAGTGGCAAAAAAATGCCAACAAGCGCAAACGCCACTCTTGGTAAGGCCGTTCATGCGGGCACTGCTCTTTTTGACAGTGCAATCGTTTTGGGCTCGCCCATTCCTATAGACGATGCGGCAAGTGCCGTGGTCGACGCTATCCATACGCCAGATGAAGATATTGACTGGGGGGAAGATAGCCCCAGGGAAACGGAAAGCATTGCTCTTTCTCTGCACACCCTCTACTGCGAGCAAATTTCCCCCCTTCAGCAATACCTGGCCGTAGAAGCAACGTGCGAAAGTCTTACCCTTACAGACCTTGGTTTAACCCTCACAGGCTCTGTGGACAGGGTACGCCATACAGCAAGCGGCGGTGTTGGCATTGCGGATATAAAAACAGGCAGCCGAGCCGTCAATGCGGATGGCACAGTAGAAACTAAAGGCCATGCCGCGCAAATAGCTGTGTATGAGCTTCTGGCAGAAACCTCTACAGGCATTCCCATAACAGCCCCCGCCCAGATTGTGGGCTTGCAGGTAGCCAAAACACCTAAAGGGCAACGCGCTGGGATTGGCGAGGTATCTGGCGGGAGAGAATTGCTTCTTGGTGATGAAATCCAGCCGGGGCTGCTTGTCCATGCGGCTTCCATTATCAAAAGCGGAATATTCCACCCAAACCCAAAAAGCATGATGTGTCATGCCAAATACTGCCCAGTGTTTGGGCAATGCAGATGGAGAAAGTAACATGGCTCAAGTTTCATTAGAAAGTCTCCGAGGCAACGGCGCGTTAGCCCCGCAAAATCAGTCTAACCCCGTGCAT
>CAZJOG010000273.1:0-2597 GCA_964547565.1 uncultured Desulfovibrionaceae bacterium | reverse complement strand
AATGTGCAGCCCCATGCTGGCAGCCAGGCTAATATGGCGGCATGTTTTGCGTTTTTGAAACCCGGTGATACTATTTTGGGTATGGACCTTTCCCACGGCGGGCACTTAACCCATGGCAGCCCTGTCAATTTTTCTGGCAAGCTCTTTAACATCATTTTTTACGGTGTGGAAAAAGAAACCGGCCGTATAGATTATGACGCTATGGAAAAAATTGCGCGCGAACAAAAGCCCAAACTTATTATCGCCGGTGCAAGCGCATATGCCCGTGTTATTGATTTTGCCCGTTTTGCCCAAGTGGCCAAAGAAGTGGGCGCTAAATTTATGGTGGATATGGCCCATATAGCGGGCCTTGTGGCTGCTGGTCTTCATCCTTCTCCCTTACCCTATGCGGACATTGTCACCACTACCACACACAAAACCTTGCGTGGCCCGCGCGGTGGTATGATTTTGGCCCGCACGGATGTGGGCGGCGAAAATATTGGAAAAACCCTGAACAGCCAGATTTTCCCGGGCATACAGGGTGGCCCGCTTATGCATGTTATCGCGGCTAAAGCTGTGGCCTTTGGGGAAGCTTTACGCCCCAATTTTAAGGAATACCAGCAGCAGGTGCTGAAAAACGCTTCTGCGCTTGCAGCCAGTATTAAAGCCGCGGGTTATGACCTTGTTTCCGGTGGTACAGATAACCACCTTTTCCTGATTGACCTGACCAATAAATCCATCACAGGCAAAGATGCCGAACATGCGCTTGATCTTGCCGGTATAACAGCCAATAAAAACACAGTGCCATTTGAAACACGCTCCCCTGCTGTTACCTCTGGTGTGCGTATGGGTAGCCCGGCACTCACAACTCGCGGTATGCGTGAAAAAGATATGGAAAAAGTGGCAGGCTGGATTCTGGCAGTTTTGGAAAAACCGGAAAACGAAAGCCATCTGGCGGCTATCCGTAAAGAAGTGGAAGCTTTTGCCACCCAGTTCCCGCTTTTTGCGTGGTAAGGGAGATTCTCTCTGCCTGACAAGCTGCAAATAACCAGCCGGAGGATAAAACATTGCCAACAATAAGTATGTTTTTTGGTATTATTATCCGGATGTACTGGGAATTAGGCAATAAGCATAATATGCCGCATTTCCATGCAAAATACGCTGACTTTGAAGCAGAGTTTGATTTTAATGGGAATATACTGGCAGGGGCTTTTCCGGCCAAGCAAAAAATACTGGTTGAAGCATGGGCTGTGCTCCATGCAGATGAGCTAAAAGCGAACTGGGAGCTTGCCGTCAACCAGGAAGAGTTGTTCCGTATTGACCCCTTGCGCTAGGAGCACCTTATGCAGGAAAACGAAATTGTATTTGGTGAAAAAACACTGGGCCCAAGGGTAAAGGATGTTCAGCCACAGCGTAATTATTTGTTGCGTATTTTGTTTGATAATGGCGAAACACGGCTTTTTGATGTAAAACCCTTGTTCCAATACCCAATTTTTCAAAAACTGAAAAACGAAGCTTTTTTTAATCTGGCCCATGCAGAAGGTGGAACACTTGTCTGGACGGATGATATAGATTACTGCCCAGACAGGCTTTATGAAGAAAGTACCCCACTTCCCTGACTGTTTGGGTGGAAAGAAAATTTTGCGTTAATAACGAAAATGCTTTGGCTGCAACAGGCTTTTTTAAAATAAAAATTTATTTCTGTGTCGGGTTGGCTATTCTTTTTTCCCTTTTCAAGCCTGGCTTTTTTCGCTAGGATAAAGCACGTTACCCGCAAGGGAGCGTGCTTTATTAATTAACACGGCCGCTCCATTATCGGCAGGGAGTGAAGTATGCAACATGCTGAAAACGCTATTTTTTGTAACCCCGTCATGCTGGAAAAAGTAGACGCTGTGGCGCAAAAGTATCATCTCTCACGTGCGCAGGTTGTGGAAACAGCTCTGGCACAGTATCTTGAAAAAGAAGCAGATACGCAGCAGTATATTGCGCAAACAAAAGCTTCATGGGAACATTATACACAAACAGGGCTGCATGTTACAGAAGAGGAAGTAATAAGCTGGATGAAAACCTGGGGACAAAATCAGGAACCGGAAATACCGCAATGCCACCTGTAGTTTTTACTGCTCCTGCGATCCAAAGTCTTGAAGAGGTGCGAAAATTCTTACGCACCTACGATGCAGAAGTGGCGGAAAACGCGCTGAACAATATACAGTCTTCTATTTTTTCTTTAAAAACTTTCCCTCATAAAGGGCGCCCGGCGCGTTTGCTTGGCGAAGGGGTGCGGGAGCTACTTGTCCCTTTTGGAAATTCAGGCTATCTTGTTGCGTATAGGGTGTTAGAGCAAAAAATTATTATTCTTATGGTACGTCACCAAAAAGAGCGAGAGTATCCTTTTTCTTAAGGCAGTGTTTATGGATCCACGTTTCCCAGATTCCCCCCGTCTTTCCTGGCCCCAGTATTTTATGCGTATTGCCCACCTTGTGGCAGAGCGTTCCACCTGTTTGAGGCGCGGGGTGGGGGCTATTGCCGTTAAGGATAAACGCATACTGGCCACGGGCTACAATGGCGCACCCCATGGTGTGGCGCATGTCTGCGCTGCGCACGAAGGCTGTGAGGTA
>CAZJOG010000272.1:0-2638 GCA_964547565.1 uncultured Desulfovibrionaceae bacterium | reverse complement strand
GAATTCGCTCACTTACGACGCCGCAAAGCGACGTCTATTCGCTCTTCCGGCAGGTGCTGACTTTGTCAACAACCTGGGAGGGGGCTTTTTAGCCCCCTCCCATTTCCTCAAGTATTCTCTGTTATTACAATTTACGCAAATCTGCGTACCAGTTGCTGGCTTGTTCCAAGAGTTTCAGGGTACGGTCGGCCATGGTGAAAGGCTCGTTCATATAACCGTCCAGAAGCAGGGTGCTGTCCAGCAGGGTTTGCACCATTTCCGGGATAATGGGGTCTTCCGGGTTGGCTTTAAAGATACGCAAAAGCGCGCGGGAGAAGGCGTGGTCGCGGTTTAGTTCCAAAATTTTCTTGGGGACAGAATCGTCTTTTTGCATCACACGCATAAGTTTTTCCATGGAAGACGTAACGCCATCCGGGGAAGCAAGACATGCGGGACTGCCCATAAGACGTGTGGAAACGCGGATATCTTTAACAGAATCGCCCAGAATAGTTTTCATCGCGCCGATAAGATCATCAAAAGATTTTTCGTCTGTTTCGCTTAAGGGCGGGGCTGTGGGGGCGGCTTCCGCGCTGTCCGCAAAGTCTTTAAGGGCTTCGTTATCTGCCTGTTCCACGGCTTTAAAGGTGTGGTCTTTGTAAGTACCAAGGGTTTCCAGGGCAAATTCGTCCACAGCTTCCAAAAGATACAACACTTCAACACCTTTACGGCGGAAGCGTTCAAGGTGGGGGTTTACACGGGCGGCTTCTTTTGTGGGCGCGCTGACATACCATATTTCCTTTTGGCCGCTTTTGGCACGGCTCAGGTAGTCGTCAAAAGAGGTAAATTCGCCTTCTTCCGGGTGGTTTTCCGTGTGGGACGAGGCAAAACGCAAAAGCGGGGCAATGCGGTCACGCACAGCGTAATCGTTAAAGCCAAACTTGAAGTATCTGCCATGCATCTGCCAGAATTTGGCGTATTTTTCCTTATCTGTGCTTGCCATACGTTCAATAAAAGACAAGACCTGCTTCACAATAGTCTGGCCAATTTTGCGTACCACGATATTTTCCTGCAGGGTTTCGCGGGAAATGTTAAGGGGCAGGTCTTCGGTATCTACCACACCTTTTATAAAGGCCAGATAATTGGGGATAAGCTCCTGATTATTACGCTGTATAAGCACACGGCGGGCGTAAAGGTCAAGCCCCCACTGGTCGCGCTGTTCGTTAAAATAATCATTGGAGGAATCCGGGATAAACATCAGGGCATTAAACTGCACAGGGGCATCCACCGCAAGGTGGATAACATCCTGCGGGGCTTTGGAATCATAGGTAAGGAATTTATAAAACTCGTTATACTGTTCCTGGGTGATAGAAAACTTGGGTTCGCGCCAGAGGGCGGGGGTGGTGTTTACCACTTCATCTTCCAGATAAATGGGGAATGGCAGGAAGTTGGAATGCCCGCGGATAATAGATTCTACGCGGTATTTTTCTAAAAACTCCTTCGCATTTTCTTTAAGGTGCAGGCGGATAGACGTGCCACGCCGGACAGATTCATCCGCTGGTACATCTTCAATACTAAAGGTGCCAAGACCATCAGAAACCCATTTTTTGGCAGCTACATCCGGCAGTCTGGCAGGTTTGGAAATAACTTCCACTTTATCCGCCACCATAAAGACAGAATAAAAGCCAATACCAAAGCGGCCGATAATACTGGTATTTTTTGGATCTTCTTCTTTATCTTCCGCTTCAATTATTTCTTCCTCTGCCTCATCTGCATCCGGGTTTTCTTCATCATGGGAAAACTTGGGGGCCTGGCCAATATCTTTGAGGAACTGTTCTGAACCGGATTTGGCGATAGTGCCCAGGTTTTCCACCATTTCCTGCTCTGTCATGCCAATACCTGTATCACTAACAGTCAGAATACCGGCCTCTTTATCCATATGGATGCGTATTTCCAGGGGTAAATCTGCATCCAGCATTTTTTCGCCGGCGCTTTGGGCGTAACGCAACTTATCCAGAGCGTCTGAAGAGTTGGACAACAACTCCCTCAGAAAAATTTCCCTGTTGGTGTACAGGGAATGGGTAAGGATATTCAAAACTTTGCGCGTTTCTGCGCGGAATTCATGGGTATTATGGGACATACTTCCTCCGGGAATCTCTTTATCTTTTTTCAAAAATAAGCACAGAGTGTGCCGCGTCAAGACCTTGGGAAGATTTTTCCATCTTAGAGGGTTTTAATAAAAAAGGCTGGCGCCTTTAGCACCAGCCTTATTCTTACAGGAACACGGTTCGTTTATCTTTTGCCCATGCTGGCAACTGTATCTGCATAGAAGGGGGTGGGGATACTAATGCCGCCCGCAACTTCAATGCACTGCCCTGTGATATAGGAAGAATCATTGCTGGCAAAGAAAAGCACGGCATTCGCAATATCTTCCGGTTCGCCCACACGGTTTAAGGGCACATGGCGCAGAAAAGCCTGTTTAAATTCTTCGGAAAGATTATCCTTTACGGCGTCTGTGGCTATCATACCCGGCAACACAGCGTTGCAGCGTATGCCAAGGCGGGCATACTGGGTGGCTATATTGCGTGTCATGGAGTTAACAGCGGCTTTAATGGTTGAATACGCAATAGACGTAAGGTCAGGCATAACACTTGCCATGGAG
>CAZJOG010000271.1:0-2655 GCA_964547565.1 uncultured Desulfovibrionaceae bacterium | reverse complement strand
TCATCCCGCACGGGTTCATCTTCTCGCCGTAAACATACGGCAGTGGAAAGAAAAAGCAGAATATCAGACAAATGTTCCAGGGAGTCGGGTACATTTTTTTGCAAGAACAGGTAAGCCATATTAGCCCCCTATACCGCAAAGTTTTGCATCTGCCAGCAGGTATGCAATGGCGCGGGGGCTTGTGCCAATGAGCTTGCCAATTTCTCCACTCTGTAAACCTTTGGCCTTATAGGCAAGGGTTTTGCGTATAAGGGCGCGGCGTTTAGGGGTAAGGCGTTTTTGTAAAGCCATGCCTTGCTTAAGGGCAGTCTGGGCGGTGTTCGCAAGCGCAAGTTCCTCAAGGGTATTAAACGCCTCGATATACCGTAGCTTCCAGTGCAAGGCCGCTTTGCCCGTAAAGCCCATAACCAAGATGGAAAATGCGTCACGGGTAAGAAGGTAGGCGCGAGTTTCCCGACTTCCACCATTGGGGCCCGCTACATTGTTGGATGTGCGTCCAAAATTGGACGCACAAAATGATTTCGGGCAGATAGAGATAATTCTTTCAATATCCCGTAAGACATGCTGATGCTTTTTTTGAAAGTGGTTTGCCACTTCTAAGGAAGAAACAGCGGGCTTGCCGTTTAGGGTTGTAAGGAAGACGTCCGTATTCTTGACGCTTGGGATGAGTTCAGATAGGCTAAGCGTAGCCATAATGCCCTCCTAATTAGGGTGGTTAGGGTTAGGCCACTGTGTGAATTGCACTTCACATGGTGGCTGTTTTATTGGTTGTTTTTACGCCATTCAGGAAACATTCTATCAAGTGACAAGAGGATGGCATCTTTAATTGTTAGCCCTTTCTCCGCTGCCAAAGATTTTAACTTCCTGTGTTCCTCTTCCTTGATTTGGATGGTTAGGTTTTTTTTGTCCGCCACAAAACCTCCTGAAAAATATAATACAGGTTTACAGGTTTTATGTCAAGAAAATATAGCGGTATCGTTGGCACTAAATTTTTTTCCCCTCCCCCTTATACACGCTTTTCCTAAAGCCAACATACTGAAGGCCTTCAGCCTTTCTTCTCTCTTCTTTTCCCCTACTCTGGCTTTACCAAGAGGGGAAAAGAAATGGCCGATAAAAACACCGTACAAATAGAAATCAAGGCAACTGGCGGCGTGGAAACAGCGCAAGACATTGCCAAGGTGGATGCTAGCCTAAAAAATATGGGCAAGGTTAGCCAGAGTGCGGGGCAAAACGCTAAAGGGGCGTCGAGTGGTGTGGAGGCACTTGGCAATACAATCGATAAGGCTGGCAAGGAAGCACAGGAAGCTGCACACGATATTGAAAAAGTGGGAAATGCAGCAGAAAAAACTGGGAATAAAAGTAAAAAAGCTGCTTCTGGCTTTTCGTCAACTATGGCCAGTGCAAAGGGGCTTATGGGTAGCGTTGTAGGTCTTGCCACGGCCTTTGGTATGCTACAAATTGCGCAGGAAAGTTTCCAGATGTCTGTACGAGCAGATAGTATTGTATCTGCTTATACGGTTATTACTGGAGGGGCATTACAATCTAAAGCACAACTTGAATTTTTGAGAATGGAGGCCGACCGCCTTGGCCTTTCGTTTTACGATACTGCAGAAGCAGCTAAAGGTTTTTTTGCGGCTGCAAATGCAAGCCCCTTAGCGACAGAAGCGCAAAAGATTTTTAGTGCTTTTTCTGAAGCTGGGGCTGCGATGAAGCTTTCCAGTGAAGACATGAAAGGCATTTTTCTTGCTCTATCTCAAATGATGTCAAAAGGGCAAATTACTGCTGAAGAATTACGCCAACAACTTGGCGAGCGTTTGCCTGGTGCCGTGCAATTACTTGCAGACGCAATGGGTGTGTCCACTGGCGAACTTTCTAAAATGCTAGAAAAAGGCGAAGTAGGCTTAGAAAACCTTGCAAAACTGGCAGATAGTCTGCACGGCAAGTTTGCTGATGATTTGCCAGAGGCTACAAACAGTCTTCAATCCTCTTTAGGGCGTCTTACAACGGCGTGGGATACATTTTTATTGTCTTTGACAGATTCAGCTATTTATAAAGGCGCTATTGATACGCTTACAGGGATTTTGAATAGCATCACTGGAACTATGAGTAGTATTAAAAAAGCTGCTGATGATGGTTACTTAAATATTGTTATACAAGCTATGGCTGACACAGGCCCAGGCAGTGTAGAGCGTACTGGCCAAGCTATTCTTGCCCAAGAAAAGGTGAATAAATTAAAACAAGCATCTCAAAGAACTCCTGAAGAACTGAATAGCCAGCTACAGTTTATTGAGCAAGAAAAGTGGTGGGAAAATTCACGAAAGAAAGCTGAAGCAGAGAAGAACCGCATTACAGGTGAGGCAGAAAAGGCGTATGCGGATTTGTATGGTAAAACCCTTTCAGGGCAAAGGGATGCCGCTATTGCGCTTGCTGATGAAAGTATTGCAAAATTCAAACTTGCGTTTGAAAAAGGGGGCATAACAGAAGAGGATTATTTGACAAAAAAAACGTTTGTAGAAAAAGACCTAAGCGAAAAACTGAAGGCACTTGATGAAAAAGGAAAGCCAAAAGGTTTAGACGCCGCTATGCGCAAAGCGATGCAGGAAATAGAAACATACAGGCGCAACTTACAAAGCCTTGAGCAGGATATTGCCAAGC
>CAZJOG010000270.1:0-2661 GCA_964547565.1 uncultured Desulfovibrionaceae bacterium | reverse complement strand
GTGAAGTCAATCTTGACTCCAAGCTGCTCGCCGCGTGCCTTCATGGCGTTGCGGTGTTCGGTGAGAAACGTGTCGTCGAATTTGCGGATTGCGGCGCCGATGGTGATGTCTTCGCCCGCCCTGGCGTTCAAGCAACAAATGGCGAGAATGACGGTTGCTGTCCAGAATCTTCTCATCGCGTTCTCCTAAGAATAAAACTCCACCTCAAATCCGGCCGGACATCCGGCACAATTTCCATATGCGTTGACACACCCCGCGCCCCCAAATACTACACAGATTTTTCCATTCTCCCCAGCCCCCAGGGCGGACACGGCCACAAAGTACGCATAAGCCCCGATATGGCCCTTTGCCCCGATTGCCTGGCGGATATGCTCTCCCCCACAAACCGCAGATACCAATACCCTTTTACCAATTGCACAAATTGCGGCCCCCGTTATTCCATTACCCACTCCCTCCCCTACGACCGCCAAACAACAAGCATGGCTTGCTTTCCCATGTGCCCGGCTTGTACGCAGGAATACCAAAACCCACGCGACCGGCGCTTCCACGCGCAGCCCAATGCCTGCCCTGTTTGCGGCCCGCAAATTTTTTGGGTAGAGAAGATTTTTGGGGAAGAGAAGGAGACCCCCACTTTTTACAAAAGTGAGGTTCCCCTTCTCTCCCCCAAACCCCCTCTTTTCCCCTCCTGCCAAACGGATAACACATTGTATGGCGCAGAGTCTGGAGCACTTACGTTAGCTGTAACAAGGCTCTGGCAGGGTCAAATAATCGCGCTTAAGGGTTTAGGCGGGTTTCATCTTGCCTGCAACGCGCTGGATACAACCGCCATACAGACCTTGCGGGAAAGGAAAAACCGTCCGCACAAAGCCCTGGCCATTATGGTGCCCAATCTTAAAACAGCCAGGCAGTTTGCCCATTTTTCCCCAGAGGCAGAAGCGCTTTTTCTTTCCCCCCAGTGCCCTATTGTGATAGTGCCCCGCAAACCTTCTCTGCCAGATAGTTTAAGCCCAGACACCAGCACCATCGGCATTATGCGCGCCTACACCCCCCTGCACACCGCACTTTTTATGGAGGCAGAAAAACAAAACCTGCACCTGCCGGCCCTTGTGATGACATCCGGCAATGCGCTGGGAGATCCCCTCTGCCTTGGCAACCGCGAAGCTCTGGAACGCCTTTGCCCTATTGCGGACGGATTTCTTTGCCATAACCGCGATATTCTTGTGCGTGTGGATGATTCCGTGGTATTGCCCGCTACAGCGCCAAGCACAGGCACAGTGACAGGCACGGCAACTGCTACCGCGACAGGGACAGCAACAGGCCCAGCAATAGGCCCAGCAATAGGGCAGGCACCTTCCATCTTTTTACGCCGTGCCAGAGGTTATGTGCCTTCCCCCCTTAGTCTGCCTGCCATGCCAACACCGTACCCACCATGTCTGCTTGGTTTTGGCGCAGAACTCAAAAGCACGTTTTGCCTCAGCAAAGAGACGGATTTACTGGTCAGCCAGCATATCGGCGACCTTAACACACCGGCAAACCTGCGCTTTTTTGAAGAAACCCTCACCCATCTTCAAAATGTGCAGGAGGTTCGCCCCAGTCTGTTTATCCGCGATTTACACCCGGACTATCTTTCTTCCCAGCTGGCGGAAACAATGGGGCAGGCCCAGAATATCCCTGTGCTCACCCTCCAGCACCATTTTGCGCACCTGTACGCCAATCTTGCGGAAAATAACCATAATGCCCCAGCCCTTGGGCTTATTTTGGATGGTGCTGGTCTTGGTGCAGATGGCACAGTCTGGGGCTGTGAAGTGTTATACGCAAACCCGCAAACACATGCACACGAACGCTTGGCCCGTCTTAGCCCCTTTCCCCTTGCTGGGGGAGACATAGCCGCCAAAGAACCCTGGCGTGTAGCAGAAACCCTGCTCCACCTTGCGGAAAAAAATAACTATTCCAAACCTATAGCACGCCCATGGTCTGCGGATTACGCTTCCCATACTCCCCTGCTCCATGCCATGCTGGAAAAAAATCTTAATTGCCCCCTCTGCTCCAGCATGGGCCGTCTTTTTGACGCTATGGCGGCGCTTCTTGGCCTGTGTTTTAGCCAAACCTACGAAGGGCAGGCGGCTATGAAGCTGGAAAGCCTGGCGCTTTCCGCTTTGTCCCTTCCCCCTTCTGCTTTTCCGCCTGACCACAACGCGGCAGAATATATACGGCTGGTTACCCCTGCCGCCTCTCCCACCATGCCGGTGGCAGATTCTGCTGTACAATCTTTTACAGATACACTTTTTGAGCTGGACACCCTGCGTTTTTTTGCGGATTTTGTGCCCCTGCTCCCCCATTATTCCCCGGCTGTTCTTGCCGCGTTTTTCCATAAAACACTGGCGCAAACTCTGCTTGCGCTTGTCCAAAAAGCGTCAGAGCGGCATATTCTCACCCACCTGCCTGTTGTTTTTTCAGGCGGCGTGATGCAAAACCAAACCTTGCTTACACTCCTGCTACAGGCTTTCCAGTCTGCAGGTTTGCAAACACTCACACATATAAACTACCCGCCTTCTGATGCGTCCATCAGCCTGGGGCAGGTAACATGGGCGTTGTGGAACAACGCCCCAGGTTGTTGACAAAGTCAGCAACCTGCCGGCAGAGGGAATAGGCATGGCTTTG
>CAZJOG010000269.1:0-2665 GCA_964547565.1 uncultured Desulfovibrionaceae bacterium | reverse complement strand
AGGCACAGTTTGCGGCCTTTGTGCTTACACGCAATGGCAAGGGCGCAGAAGACAGGGAAGACAAAGGGCTTTTACTGGCAGAAAACATCGCCCTTGGTATACACGGACAAAACTTTGGCCTTGACCATGCTGCCCCTGCTCTTGTTCTTGGGCTGGAAAGCCTGACGGATGCCGCGTTTTTGAAAAACTCCATAAGTGTGTGGGTGCTTGCGTGGGAACAGTTTTTGCTTTTTAGCGGGGGTGTTTAATGGCAGGGCTTTTTGTAAGACTTACTAATGCAGTGAGGGAAGCAGCGGCAAACCTTGATATACCATGCGCTTTTGAAGATGAAGTTTTTAAAGTGCCTCTTGGTTTGCACATACGCGCCGCCATAAGTTTAGACAATGCCGTACCCGCAAGCCTTGGTACAAATGGTATTACGCGGATTGACGGGCAAATACTTTTGCGCGTTATAGATGTCCAGGGGCAAAGCCCGGAAAGCATGTTGGAAGCATGGCAGAATATCAGCCTTGCCTTTCCGCGCGGGGCGCGGTTTACATACGATTGCGGAGAAGTGACGATTATGACGAGCCGTGCGGCGTGTGTGGAAAACGTAGACGGGCGCAAGGTGCTGGATTGTAACATACGTTTTTATAGCATGGAATATCAAAGATAGGGAGGGCGTATGCCCATCGCAAGTGGCTCTGCACATGGCCTATATTATGTGCCGGAAGTAATAGCGGGAACAACACCGGAAACACCGGAGCTTGTGGCCTTGCGCCACACAGGTTGCACCTTGGGGGTAAGCCGCGACAGTTTCCAAAGTAAGGAGTTGCGCAGTGACCGCCAGATTGCAGGCGTACGCACAGGCGCGGATAAAGTGGCGGGAAATATTGAGTTTGAGCTTTCTTATGGGGAATTTGACCCGCTCTTTGCCGCCGTGTTTTGTAATGAGTGGCAGGGCAATATCCTCAAAGCGGGGGTTTTACAAAAAAGCCTTACGTTCCAACGTAGCTTTGGGGATATTGGGGAACATGGCATATACCGCGGCTGTTATATCAACAAATTTAGTTTATCTGTAAAGCCCAACAATATTATCACGGGAAGTTTTGAAGTAAGCGGCTTATCTGCGGAGTACACCGATGAAGGTTTGGACGATAGCCCCACCGCTTCCCAAACATACGATGTGTTTGATAGTTTTACAGGGGTATTAAAAGAAGGCGGCACAGAAATTGCCATTGTAACAGGGCTGGATATTAGTCTTGATAATGGCATAACCCCGCAGTTTTGCGTAGGCAGCCGTGATGCCGCCTTTGTGACTTTTGGCAGATCAACGGCCAGTGGCACAATCACCGCGTTTTTTGAAAACAGTACATTACTGCAGAAGTTCCTTTCAGAAACATCTTCCAGTTTAGAATTTACGTTTGGCACTGGATTAAGCAAAAGTTACAAGCTGTTATTGCCTGCCATACGATACACAGGCGCAGATAACCCTGTGAGTGACGAAGGGCCTATAAGCCTTTCTTTGCCCTTTATGCCTGTGTTGGACCCCGTAACAGGCACGAATATACAACTTACAAGAATAGCGTAGGAAGCTCTAAGCGTAATAGTACCAGAAGGAAAAGTATGAGCAAGTTTGAAATTATTGCAATACTAGCCATGTTTATCGCAGCAACTTTACAAATGCCTTCATTTGTTGGATTTTACACAATGGATGTTATTTTGTTTATTTTGCTTATGTCTATAAAAATGGATACTGAAAAACTAATGGGGAGATAATACTATGTTTGACCTTGCAAAATTAGACACCACAAACCTTGCAGAAAAAGGCTCTGCCCTTGAATTGCGCCACCCTGTCACAATGGAAAAACTGGGGGCAACTATTTTGCTTGCAGGGGCAGATAGCCATATTTACCGCAATGCCCAGCAAAAAATTGCAGAGCGCCGCCTTGCCGGTGGTAAGCCTGGCACACCTAACTTAGATGGTATGCTGGCAGAAGGCATTGACCTTTTGGCAACCTGTACCCTTGGCTGGGAAAACATTATTGTGGAAGGGGAAAGCATAAACTTTACGCGGGATGAAGTTGTAGAGCTATACACCCGTTTTATATGGATAAAAGAGCAGGTTGACCGCTTTATCCACGACCGCGCAAATTACCTGCGGGACTAAGTTTTGCGCTGGAAAAAGCCGTGCGGGAATATGTGGCGTATAATTTCCCCAGCAAGCACGGTTTTTCCCAGCGCGATAACGAGCAGCAGATAGCTAAACAAAAGGGCAAAGCCTTTGAAGATAAAAGCTTTGCCCCGGAAAATACGGAATGGTTATGGGAAACATTTTGGCAAATAGGCGCAGGGCGCGGCAATAACGGCTTTGGCCTTTGCCCCATTACATGGCAGGACATACGGGCGTTTAGCGATGTTGTTGGCACAAAGCTTAACCCGTGGGAAGTGGAAACAATAATGCTTATGGATAAAGCGTTGCTGGAGGCCGTAGGGAAATTACAAAAATAAGGCGGGGTGTTTATGCCCCGCCTTTACTTTTACCGTGTGTGGGCCAGCCTTGCCAGCTCTCGCAGTTCTGCCATTTCTTCTGCTATAGCATTGAAGATAAGCAGAAGGCCACAATTTTCTTCATCCCGCACGGGTTCATCTTCTCGCCGTAAACATACGGCAGTGGAAAGAAAAA
>CAZJOG010000268.1:0-2667 GCA_964547565.1 uncultured Desulfovibrionaceae bacterium | reverse complement strand
TTCATTCCAGTATGCGCAAAAATTGATAGCATACAATAGCCCCCCAGAAAAACAGCTTTTTTCCTGGGGGGCTTGTGTATGCTATGCGTCAGACGTTATTTTGTAATGGCAGGCGGGCGGAAGTCCACATCTTCCATAATCTGGTAAATCACGCTGCCTTCTGCAGTTTTGGGAATAGGCCAGCCAGTGAGGTAACAGAAGGTGGGCACAAGGTCCACAAGGTTACACACACGCTCCATTTTAAAGCCCTGGCGAATGCCAAGCTTAGGCCCGTAGAACACGCACAGGGTTTTAATGGTGCCAATACCAAACTCAGAAGAAGGCAGAATGGGGCCGTGCTGCATGGTGTATTCTGGCCAGTAGGCGTACACAACGTCGCCGCACTGTTCGCCCCATAGGCCCAGCATCATGGCTTCCTGTTTGGGAATAGCCATAATAAAGGGGCGGTTGCCTGTTTGCGGGTGTTTGTAATCCATAAGGGCGTCTATAATCTGGCGCTGCACTTTGGGGTAATCTTCCGGTTCTACAATACCTTCTGGATCACGGCCTTTCAGGTTAACATAAATATAACAGGTGCGCTGGGGAATAGCGACAGATTTGGCAGGGTCAACCCGTATGGCCTGCGAAATCATAAAGTCTACAAGCGCGCCGGACATACCCTCCAGATCCAGGCCATCCAGTTTGGTTTCTTTTACAGAACAAAGACCTGCGTCTTCCAGAAGTTTTTGCACATTCACGGTGGGGCCGTCCGCTGTTGCGCCGTGGTCTGAAATAAGGCAAACAAGGGTGTCTTCGTCCAAAAGGCTGAGTATGCGGCCCAGGTATCTGTCCGCATCCACAAAAAGTTTACGGTGCATTTTCCACGCCAGATCGTGCGCTGCCTTGCTGGAGCAGGTGGCAGGGTCCATATCTGTCATAATATAGTGGTAATAGTAGTCTGTGGGGTGGATGTGGGAATAAAGAATATCCCAATCCCCGTCTTTAAGCAGGGCCTCTGCGGCATCCGCCTGCCATTCGTATTGCAGGGCGGCGCCGTCGCAGAAGGTATCTGCGCCAAACCAGCCGTAGGTCATTTTATCCATGCCGCCTGCATCGGCCACACCCTGGCTTTGGCAAAGGGATTTGCCTTTTTCCGGGGGGAAGCACCAGAGCTCACCGTCCGTATTCAGGCCGGCGGTAAAATAAAGGCGCAGGTTATCCGCTTCATCGCTCATACTGACAAGTTGGCATTTCAGGCGTACTTCTTTTTGCGAACCGTCTTTCAGGGGGGCCATAGCGTCAAAGCAGGGGCTCCATTCGCCTGGTTTTACAGTAAAAAAGGCTTTGGCGAAATCTTTTTCCGGGGCCATGGTGAGGGTATCGTAGCCATTGCCCTGCATATCACGCACCAGAATGTGCCATTTTGCGGGGACTACATCAAAAATGGAATCCGGGAAAGGCATCATAAACCAGGCTTCAAGGGGGTCAGAACCCATATTGGGCACGTTTTTCCAGTCCTGGGCTTTATCAAACTTAATACGGGCCGTGTGACCGGGGAAAGCCTCTGTGCTGACCAGAAATTCTGCACAAAGAGAAGCATACTGGGACATATTGTGCTGGTCTTTGTTACTGCCTTTCAGGCGGCCCACAAACTCTGTGTCCATAAACATGCCCATCATGGGGGAAGAACCACCCACAACAATGGAATTTTTTAGCCTTTTATGCGCGTTATACCCCATGGGGAAATTAAGCAAAACAGATTTTTTGCCCACACGTTCCGCTGCTTCCCAAATAGATTCAGACTGGACGTGTTCCCAGTTAAAAACAGAGTGGGTGTTTTGGGTATCCGGTGTTGTACCAGGCAAGTGGCGGAAAAAGTCCGTAATGCCGTTTGTGCCGGGCCATGCGCCTGTGGCCATAACCGTCCAGTTTGGCGGGGTGATGGTGGGGTAGGGTACCAGGCAGTTGGTGGCCACTGTGCCACCTTCAAAAACTTTTTTAAAATTTGGGCAAAGGCCTTCGTCAATATGCTGCTGGACAAGGTGGGTCATGGCAGCATCAAAGCCAATAAGAGCAATCTTTTTCGCTGGTTTCATTGTCTGGTTCTCCTTTATTTTTTAAGGGTTGTCCATACGCACCGGGGAATATATTCCCATTGTATGCCTGTTATACTCCTTTGTTAATACATTTTCTGTGCCAAAAATCATAAGTAATTAATTCAATATCTTAAGAAGCGTAGAAAATTGTCTATGGGGATAAAGCGGCTAAAAATGTTCGGGAAAGGAATAAAAAATTCGCTTTTCTTCCTTATAAACCTGTATTATGTTCCTTTTTAAACCAGTATACAGGAGGGCAGATGGAAAACATAACCGTTATGCAGGAACTGTTGGGGCGTTTTTATTTCCAGGCAGGAATGGAAGAAAGTTTAAAGATTATTTTCCGTATGTTGCAGGAATTTATTCCCGCAGACCACCTGGGCCTTATGCGGGTAGATATCCAAAGTGGGGCTTTTACACCTGTTATTAACATACCGGCTACCTTTATTGAAGAAGGGGTTGACCCAAACAGCCATATGTTGTTCCGCCTGAAAAAAGCGTTGGCTATACAGGATTTTTCGCCCTTTATCTGGGATGTGCTGGATGAACCCTCCATAGGTTTTACCAATTGGGAAGAAAAATTCCGCGCAGG
>CAZJOG010000267.1:0-2689 GCA_964547565.1 uncultured Desulfovibrionaceae bacterium | reverse complement strand
AACCTCTCCCCTGCCCCCCAGACCCCCCTTCCCCTCTCCAAAAAAACGTTAATTTGTTGTTGTTATCCGTTAATCTTTGCTTCAGGGTATATTGGAAAAATGTATGGATACAAGTCCCCAGTTTGATGAAATTTCTGAAAATGTGGTGATGCGTGTGCTGGATTTGCACAAGCGTTTCCCTGTTTCACAGGGGCTTTTTTCCAAAAAAGCCTGGCTCCATGCGGTTAATGGTGTGCGTCTCAGGGTACACAAAGGGGAAACTTTGGGGCTGGTGGGGGAATCAGGCTGCGGAAAATCAACCGTAGGCAACATGCTGCTGCGCCTGCTTACGCCGGATTCCGGCATTATCCATTATAAAGGCCGCGATTTGCAGGCTATGCTACGCAGTAAAAATAAAGACGACAAGCGGGAACTGGCGCGCATACAGGCTGTTTTTCAAGATCCGCAATCCTCCCTTGACCCGCGTATGACAGTTGCCCGTATTGTGGGCTCACCTCTTTTGCCGTATTCTGGTCTGGAGAGTAAGCAGCGGGAAAAAGCTGTTGAGCGGATACTGGATGAAGTGGGCCTTGGCGCAGAACATATGAACCGCTACCCGCATGAATTTTCTGGCGGGCAACGTCAGCGTATAGGCATAGCCCGCGCTCTTATTGTCCAGCCGGAATTTATTGTGTTTGATGAGCCTACCTCTGCGTTAGATGTTTCCGTGCAGGCGCAGATACTTAATCTTATCAAAGACCTGCAAAAGCAATACGGGTATGCGTATCTTTTTATTTCGCACGATCTGGCGGTTGTGCGGCATGTTTCCCACCGTGTGGCTGTTATGTATCTGGGGCGAGTGGTGGAAACCGCGCCTGTGGAAGAATTATTTGAAGCGCCGCGGCATCCGTATACCCGTGCGCTTATGGAATCTGTGCCAGAGCCAAACCCCAACCGCAAAAAAGCGCTTGCCGTGCTGGAAGGGGATGTGCCAAGCCCGGTAAACCTGCCCATTGGTTGTCCCTTCCACCCACGCTGCCCTGAACGTATGGGGGTATGCGCTCTTGAGCGGCCAGAGCGTATCCAGATACAAGAGCGGCATTTTGTGGAGTGCTGGAAATACGCCTGAACGAAGCGAGAAATGCCCTAAGCTCTTGATAGTAATGGTTCTCCATTATAAAAAATTAGAGCAGGGGATTGACAAATACCCATTTGCCTTGTTACCTTGGCGACAAGGGACTTTTCCCCTTGTGTACTTTTTGGAGGCATCCTATGAAGACAATTATTATGTATGGCGCTCTTGCCATTTTTGCAGCTGCGCTTACTGTGCCTGCTCTGGCTGAGCAACCGGCTGTGCCTGCAGATCCTATCAAAATGGAATATGTGAAAAAGACCGTTATCTTTGATCACAAAGACCATGAAGCTGTTCCCTGTGCTTCTTGCCACCACCCTGTTGACGGCAAGGAAACCTTTGAAAAGTGCGCAACCGCTGGCTGCCACGACAAATTTGACCAGAAGGACAAGTCTGTCAACAGCTTCTATCGTGCCATGCACGACAAGAAGGGCAAGTACCAGAGCTGCGTGGCCTGCCACACAGAAGAAGCCAAGAAGAACCCTGCCAAGAAGAAGGAATTAACTTCCTGTAATGGTTCTTCCTGCCACCCGAAGGATTAATCCCCGGGCAGAATTTGTAGAATCTGTCTCCTGCACGCCATGCCTTTTGGTGTGGCGTACAGGATAAAGCATTGGGCATTTTGCCCACCTTGCTTTGTGCCAAAAATCCCGGAAGGTTTTCTTTCCGGGATTTTTTATTGGCGACGGCTAAAATAAGGATTAACGACCTTCGGATACAAGAATAAAAAGTTTTTTTTGGAAAGTGGGAGGGGGTTTGGGGGAGGGCCTTTTTGCTTCAGTAAAAAGGCCCCCAGCTTGTTGACAAAGTCAACAAGCGACCGGAAGAGCGAATAGGCGGCGCTTTGCGGCGCCGTTAGCTGCCCAATGGGTGCCCATCGCAGATGGGCATTTGCCTTAGCTGCGAAGCAGCTTAGGCAAACAGACAGCAGGGCAATGAGCGAATTCCGTGCCTTTCCGCCCAGCAAGCGAAGCGCGATGGTAGGCGGCGCAACCCCTTGGGGTTGCCATAAAGTCAGATAGCTTTTTTGTTCACAAAAAAGGTTCTCGCCCTCCCCCAACTCTTTTTCCTAGCCAGGCAGGAGTACGGGTTTTTCGTGTATCCAGGCGGAGGAGGAGTGTGGGTAAAGCTGTTGGAAAAGGCCGTCTTTAAAAAGGCTTTGTGGGCTACCGGAGGCGAGGAGGGTGCCATTTTGGAGTAAAAGGGCATGGTCGCAAAACCAGAGGATATGGTTAGGGTCATGGGCGCAGACAAGTATAGTTTTTCCCTGTTGGGCAAGGGTATAAAGGAGTGACCATATTTCCTGCTGGTTGTGGAAGTCCAGGGAGGCGGTGGGTTCGTCCAAAAGCAGCAGGGGGGATGCCTGGGCAATGGCGCGGGCAATAAGGACAAGCTGGCGTTGTCCGCCGCTGAGCTGGTTAAAGGGTTTGCCAACAAGGTGGGGGATATGGAGGGCTTGCAGGGCCTGTTCCACATGGTGTTTTTTATTTTTTTCATGGCCAAGGGGGTTCAGGTAGGCGGTGCGGCCCATGGCTACAATTTCTTCTACAAGGAAGGGGAAGGGCTGGGTATGTTCCT
>CAZJOG010000266.1:0-2695 GCA_964547565.1 uncultured Desulfovibrionaceae bacterium | reverse complement strand
GCCCCTAAGTTCTCCGCTTGGGGGCTTTTTCGTGGGGTACTCATTCTGCACCCCCTTTTTGCACACGCAGGCCTTCCATAAAGGCGTCTAAGTCTTCTGCCTTATACAAAATTTTTCTTCCAAGGCGGAAATAGGGTATGCCGTGCAAATGGGTAAGACGGTCTTTGTCTAAGAAGTTTTTGCAACAATTCAGGTAGGCCGCTGCTTGTTTTGGTGATAAAAATGTTGGTGATGCGTTTACCATGTAAGAAACCTCCATAAAGAATTTCCTACAGAAAAACACAACAATCAGCACAAAAAAACAAAAAGCCCATTTCTGAGCAATTTTTGTTTTTCTTATTTTTATTTTTTATTTTTTGGCCTTCCTCTAGGTTTCCGATATTGTTGCATTGTTGCATTTTTCCAAAAATTTGCGCAAGCAGTTCCGTGAAAATCCTCTGGGGATTTTTTTTGGTTTAAAAGTGCTTGTTTCACTGCGTCATCAAAAACTTCCTTTTTTATTTTGCCGTTGTTATCAAGGTAACTATTGATGCTTGCAAAAACTGCCTCACAAGCCTTGATAGTTGCCTCCATTCGTGGGGTGTCTGGGTTGCTTCCTCCCGGTGTGCGTAATTGAGTTTTTTCTACAGTGGTTTTATTTGTGTCTTGTAAAGGGGCGGAAGTAAGAAATGGTATAAACTTTTCAGGAAAAGAAAAACCTTTATCTTTTGCCCAAAAGTAAAAAAGTTCTGGATTGATAAGTGTTTCCGCGCCTTTTATAGCTCCATAAGATGCTAAACATCCAGCTTCGCAAGCGGAAATGGCAAGATTAATGGGGGTGCTAAGTGCTTCACTGGCATATTTTATGGTCATTTCAAAACTATCACAATACATCAAAAAAGTTTCATCTATGGTGAGTTTGGAAAGGATTTTCTTTTCATTATATTGTTTCAACCTATCTCGTATTTTGTTATCTAAACACACTTGTGCCATATCAAAAGCATCTTTATCAAGAGCAATAAGCGGTAACACTAGGTTTGTAATTGTAATTTCTCCAATAAAAAAATCTTCATACAGCATGTCTTCTTCACAAATTTTTACTAATAAAAGATAGTAGTGAATGGGCATTATCTCCAATTTCAATACTTCTTCTAGCTCTTGGCTATTAAGTATTTTTTGGGCTAATCCAAAAGAATTATTTTTGAAACAGTAAGCTTCATAATTAAAATCTTTTATCATACCTCCCCCATTTTTTCTTCTTTTGAAAACACCTCCGTGCGTATCAAGGGAGGTCTTTCCGTTTGTCTTACAAAATACTATAACAGCCCTTTTTCCGCTTCCATGCACACACGCAATGCGTTGTTCATGGCCTGTTGATAGCCTTTGCCCTTAGATTTGTAATAGGCCACAAGGTCAGCGTCATAGCGCACGGTCAACGATTGCTTTAAGTCCCGCTTTTTGAGGTTGTGTAGGCGTTCCACCAGTGTTTCACCAGAAATGGACGATAGAGGCACAAAAGCGGCAAGTTGCTTTTCCGTTAGCGGTGGGTTATTGGGGTCGTTTTTGGCATTAGCATACGCCTCATTGTCTGTCATTTTTTGCAAATATTTGAGTTCTTTAGTGAAGTCTTGCATAAAGTTTTTGCTCCATATTTGTGGCTTTTCGGGCAGATATAATGCGGATAACATTTTGTTCAGTAAAAACAACTTGCACAAGCACTATGTTGCCTGCTGTTCCTATCAAAATATATCTGTCTTCCTGCAAACTGTGTTCTGCATCATACATCACACATGCGTGGGTATCTGTGAAGGCTTGGGTTGCAAGCTCAAAACTTACACCATGCTTTTTCAGGTTGCGTGCGGCCTTGTCGGTATCCCACTCAAACAGGGCGCATGGTGTTTGATACTGTTTGTTCATAATGTAGCTACTTTTTGTTGTTTGTCAAACTCTAGCTTGCGGCTTCTTTGGGTATAGAAAAGGGAATAACCTTTCCAGCCGTGAAGTCTTTGAGTATGTTAGCAGCGGTATCATTTGCGGCTTTGGCTATGGGGTTTTCTGCAATATGCGCATATCGTGCCGTGGTTTGGGGTTGTGTATGCCCTAAAAGCGCACCAATAATGAGCAAGCTTGTGCCAGAACTTGCGGCATAAGAAGCAAAGGCATGGCGTAAATCATGTATTCGCCAGCCTTCTAAGCCTACTTCTTCCAGTAGCCTTTTCCATGTATCCTTCACGTTAACAATATGGCCTGTTTTACCATTACCCGGGAATACATACGCATTTATGCGCGGTTGGCTTTCTATAAGAAGCAGAGCAGGGGGCGGAAGGTGCAATTCTTTGGCTCCTGTTTTGCTATCAGGCAAGTTGGCAAGCCCTTTTTCAAGATTTAAATACTCCCACTTGAGGGAAAGAATTTCTCCGCACCGCGCCCCCGTGAATGCCAAAACTTTGAGGGCGGCGGAAATAATGGGGTCTATCTGCCCTTTGGCCTGTAGCAGATTGAAAGCTTCCCCTAGCTTTTTAAGTTCATATTCGCCCATGAACTTGCGCCGCTTTTCTTCTTTGTATTTCTCCAATCCTTTTACTGGATTTGTGGCAGGGGGTCGGTATCCTGCTTTTTCGCACCAGTTAAAAAATTTACTTAACAGTGCGGCTACGCGGTTGGCTTGGTAGGGCGCGCTTTTCATGGCATGGTGAAGGGCTGTAATGTGCCTGTG
>CAZJOG010000265.1:0-2696 GCA_964547565.1 uncultured Desulfovibrionaceae bacterium | reverse complement strand
ATTATTCCCGAAAAAATCGAGCCTGCGAGATTTTTTCGGGAATGGCAAAGTATGGCCTCGCCACTTTTTTGTCTGCGGATGGGTGTAGTGCAGCCCTTATTGTCAGACAAAAAAGTGGCGAGGCCATGTTTTTTCTGCCAGCCGTCAAGCAACCCATGCTGTCTGCTACCAGCCAGCAAACCTCCGCCAGCCCCGCCCTGCCAATAGCCGGTGCAGGGGCGCTTGCCCCTGCCGGGGGGGGTCTGGGGGGCGAGTAGCCCCCCAGAGGGGTTGTTGACAAAGTAGCCCCCCAGCAGCAGTGCCAGTGCCAGTAGCGTTTACACGTCTGTTTTTGCTTGGGTGGCTATTTCGAGTAATCGGGTAAAGGAGGTAAGCAGGTCTTGTTTTTCGGTGATATTTTGTTTGAGGAAGGTATTGATAGTATCGCGCATACGGATAGCGGTATCTATTTCGGGGTTAGAGCCTTGGGCGTATGCGCCTATATTGACCATATCTTCCACCTGTTTATAGCTGGCCATAAGGCCGGTGATAGTGCGGCCTGCCTCGACTATTTCGCGTGCGACTATATCATTACGGAGTCGGCTGATAGATTTGAGTATATCGATAGCGGGGAAGTGGCCCTGGTCGGCCAGGTCGCGTGTAAGGACAACGTGTCCGTCCAGTATAGAGCGCACGGAGTCTGCGACAGGTTCGTTGAAGTCGTCCCCGTCTACAAGGACGGTGTATATGCCGGTGATTGTGCCTTTTTCTGAGCGGCCTGCGCGTTCAAGCAGGCGTGGAAGCTGGGCGAATACGGAGGGTGTATAGCCTTTGGTGGTAGGTGGTTCGCCTGTAGCAAGGCCCACTTCTCTGGCGGCCATAGCAAAGCGGGTAACGCTGTCCATCATAAGGAGCACGTCTTTTCCCTGGTCGCGGTAGTATTCGGCAACGGCGGTGGCGGCGTAGGCGGCGCGCATACGGACAAGGGATGACTGGTCGGATGTGGCGACAATAACAACGGAGCGCGCCATGCCTTCCGGGCCAAGGTCTTTTTCCATAAATTCCAGCACTTCGCGTCCGCGTTCGCCTATAAGGCCCATAACAATAACGTCTGCGCTGGTATAGCGGGCCATCATGCCCATAAGGGTAGATTTTCCAACGCCTGAGCCTGCCATAATACCCACGCGTTGGCCTTTACCAAGGGTAAGCAGGCTATTGACGGCGCGCACGCCAACGTCAAGGGGTTCAACAATACGGGGGCGTTCCAGTGGGGCAGGTGGGTTGGCGTAGATAGGCACCATACTTTCCGGGCTGATGGGTGTGCCTTTATCCAGGGGTTTGCCGAATGCGTCAAAGGCGCGACCAAGCAGGCCTTCGCCAACGGGGAAAACGGGGGGGAGGGAGGAGTTGCGGATAAGGCTACCCGGGCGCACGCCGCGCATTTCGCCGTATGGCATAAAAAGGAGGTTACCGTCGCGGAAGCCGACCACTTCTGCGGCAATAGGTTCTTGCGCATCGTTGTCGTTTATTTTATCGGGCAGGATGTGGCATACGGCGCCAAGAGAGGCAACAAGGCCGGAAGCTTCGGCAACAAGGCCCACAACTTTATTAACCTTGCCAAAAGTTTGCATGGTGGTGGCTTTTTGAAGCAGGGAGAGGCATTCGCGCGGGTTAAGGCCCATTAGAGATCCGCCCTTGTTTCTGTGGGGTCAGGGGAAGGGCCAGGGGAAGGAGAAGAAGCGGGGGCAGGGGCAGAAGTGGGGATAAAGCCAAGGTCTGCCAAAAGTTCGTCCGCCAGAGTATCGGGGAGGGGAGTACCCGGTTTTTTGGGGGCAGGGGAGGCATTGGCGGCGGCAAGGGCAGCTTCAAAGGGGTCTATGGCTTCCTCAAAAGGATTGGAAGATTCTGGGGAAGGTTGGCCAGAAGACACAGGGCTGTCTTGCGGGGTGTTTTCTGCGGCCAGAATATCTTCAACAGAAGGGGCATCGTCCGCCAGAAAACTGTCTACCATATCTTGGGCCTGGCTGTGGATTTCTTCGTCAGAAAGCAAGGGGGGCAGGGTGGGAGAAGGGTTTTCGGGAAGTTCTGTTTCAGAAAGCTTTGCTTCGGGAAGTTCTGTTTCGGAAAAATCTGTAGTAGCTGAAGCAGGGCCAGAAGAATCAGAAGTAACAGAAGAGTCAGGAGAATCGGGAAAGTCGGGGATAGAGCTGTGCGGGAGGGTTTCTTGCGGGTTGTTTGTCTGTGTGGTTGCTTGTTCGTCTGGTTGTGCAAGAGGGGCAGCTTTTGGGGCAGTTTCTGGGGCAGAAGCCGGGGAGGAGGTGTCCGCAAAAGAATCTGGGCTGGGGGGAGTAGCATCAAAGCCAGAAACAAGGTCTGCGTTAAAGTCCGTGTCAGAAGCAGGGCTGGGGGCAGAGTCGGAGTCAGAGCTGGGTGTAGGGGAGGGGGCCTGTTTTGCTTCCGGCTTTTTGGCAGGGGCATTGTGGGGCACAATAGCGCCTTCGGGGTCAAGGTCAATGCCATTTTCGCGGGCGTGTGTCACAAGGGTGTAGGTAATGTCTGCTGTTGCTTCCTCATCCGCCTGGCTGTGGGGCAGGGTAAGGTGCTGGAGCACTTCGTCTACAACACTTTGTCTGGCTTCGCGTGTATTATTAACAAGGCCGGAATCACTTTCCACCACAATACTTCCCGGGGCTATGGCGGCATCACTTTCCAGTTCC
>CAZJOG010000264.1:0-2713 GCA_964547565.1 uncultured Desulfovibrionaceae bacterium | reverse complement strand
GTGCGGGAAAGAGCAGAAGTGGGATGAAGAGAAGATACAGTAAAATCTGTAATCTTAGATCTAAGATTACAGCGGAACGTACCTGTTCCGCTGTAATAACCCTTATTTTATATGTATATTTGCTCATGGGGCAAAAGTAAGCAAATATCCCGAATATATATCCGGAGAGGGGATGTTTTCGAGGCGGCTGTGTTTTATAATCCGCTGAAATCTACCTCTTCAAATGCCAGCGAGGGGATGCGCCAGGCCGACGAAAGGCGCGGATCGTTGCCCGCCTCGGAAAGGCTGTTCCAGAGGGTAAGCATGTTGCCGGTGATGTTCATTTCGGACAGGGGGTGCAGGAGCGTTCCGTTGTCAATGAGGAAGCCTTCGATGCCGTAGGAGAAATCGCCGGTCGAGCTGTTGCAGTTGCCGCCGTTGAAGCCGGTCACCAGAATGCCCTTGCCGGTGGCTGCAACAAGGCCGTCCATATCTCTCTCGCCCCCTTGCAGGGTGAGGATGGAGGGGCCCGAGATGGTTTGCGCCGTCTGCATCTTGTTGGCATAATAGGTGTCGATGTAGTAGGTCTTCAAAACGCCGTTGCGAAAGACCTCCCTCGGTGCGGTGGCCACTCCCTCGTGGTCGAAGTAGCGGGCGCCGGGGGCTTTGGGCCGGTGGGGCTCGTCGGTGAGGGTGACGTTGGCTCCCAGCACCTGCCGGTCGAGGCTGTCGGGCAGGAAGGTGTTTTTTTGCTGCACCGCCGCTCCGTTGATGGCGCCGATAAGGGGCGAGAGGAGGCGGGCGGCGTTGAGGTTGTCTACCACCATGCGATAGTTGCCCGAGGGAGCCTTGCGCTGTCCCAGCTTGTCCAGTGCGCGGCGGAGCGCCTTGGTGCCGATGCCCTCCTTCATGAGTGTGTCGAAGTAGAGCGATGTGTCATACCAATCGCCTTCCGGTCGGGCGTCGCCCTCGCCGCGTATGCTCACGCCGGCGGTCAGGCTGAAGGCCGAGCCGGCGGCCCGGGCTTCGAGGCCGTTGCTGGCCACGACGTAGCGAAACTCTTTTTCGTCGCAAAAGGAGGCGTTGGCCGAGATGATACGGGGGTCTTGGCCCATCATTTCGTGGCAGGTCTGCATGGCCAGCGACACTTTGTCGTCGGGGCGGATGTCGTCAAACCGGGGATCGAAGAGGTGCAGGTCGTTGTCGTCGGCTCCCCTGAAATAGAGCGAGGCGGGGGGCAGGGTGCGCGCCCGGTCTTGGGCCAGGTAGCGGGTGGAGTCGATGGCGTTGCCGATAAAGGTCTCCAACTCGTGCCTGTGGAGGCGGTTGGTCGAAAAGGTGCCATAGCGCCCGTCTACGAAGAGGTGCATCACCAGACTGTTTTCCGAGGCCTGTTGCAGGCGGTCTATCTTCATGTCTCTCACTTCAAAAGAGCTGTTCGATCCGTTGTAGAGTGCCACGCGCGAGGCCTGGCAACCGTTCTTCAGTGCATATTCCATGGCCCATTGGGCCAGCGTTTTGTTTGTTTCTGTTATCATGTTAGTTTTCTCCTCCAACGGTTAGTTTGCGCACCAGTGCCGAGGGCATTCCGCAGGTGACGGGACAGGATTGTCCGTCTTTGCCGCAGGTCCAGGTGCCGTTGTCCATTTTGTAATTGTTGCCCACCATCGTTATGTCGGCCAGCGCCTTGGGGCCGTTGCCTATGATGTTGATGTCTTTGAGAGGGCGGGTGAGCTTGCCGTCTTCGATCAGGTAGCCGCTCTTGACAAAGAAGGTGAAGTCGCCCGCGCCGATCTGTACCTGCCCGTTGGTGAAGGCCGAGGCGTAGATGCCCCTCTTGACGGAGGCAATCATCTCCTCCTCGCTCACGTTGCCGGCCTCCATGTAGGTGGCGCGCATGCGTGGGATGGGCATCTGGCGGAATGATTCGCGTCGGCCGTTGCCTGTGGAGGCCGTGCCGTAGTGTCGGGCGCTGATGCGGTCGTGCAGGTAGCTGGTCAGTATGCCGTCTTTCACGATATAGGTCTTGCGCCCCTCCACGCCCTCGTCGTCGATGTTTACCGAGCCGCGGTTGAAGGGGATCGTGCCGTCGTCCACCACGTTGATGAGGGGGTTGCATATCTGTTGGTTCAGCCGGTCGGCGAAGATGGAGGTGTTCTTGCGGTTGAAGTCGGCCTCGAAGGCATGTCCTATTGCCTCGTGGAGCAAGATGCCCGATCCGCCGGCTCCCATCACGACGGGCATTTCGCCGCCTTTGGGCTTGATGCTTCCGAAGAGGATGGCGGTTTTGTCTACTGCCTCGCGGGCTATTTCGTCGACGATTTGGTGGTTCAGAAACTCGGCTCCCATGCGGAAGGCGCGTGCGGCGTGGGCGTTTTCAACCGTGCCGCCCTCTTCCATGATGCATACGGCGCCGAGGGTGACCATCGGCCGGTAGTCGTAGTAGGCCTGCCCTTCGGAGTTGCAGAAGAGGATGTGTGAGGTGGTGTCGTTCATGGATGCCATCACCTTGCTGACGCGGGTGTCGAGTGCGAAGATGCAGTCGTTGAGTCGTTGCAGGTAGGGCATTTTTTGGTTTACGCCCGTCTCGTCCCAGGGAGTCCTGACGTGGTAGAAGTTGTTTGTGTTGAGATTCGTCGTCAGGTCTACCGGCCGGTGGGCGGTGATGCTGCCGGAGGCGATGCGTGCGGCCGTGCGTGCGGCTCGTATCATCTCGGCGGGGAGCAGGTTTTCG
>CAZJOG010000263.1:0-2722 GCA_964547565.1 uncultured Desulfovibrionaceae bacterium | reverse complement strand
ATTAAGAGGCCGTAAGTCGCGTTGCTCCAACGGCCTCTATATGTGAACAAAAAGGGTTCGCCCCTCCCCACTCCTAAAAAACTTTTTATTCTAATAGTGTGTGGGGGAATATTCCCCCACATTTTTTGCCATTAAATCGTGCTGTAGCCACCGTCAACAAGATACACCTGGCCAGTAATAAAATCACCTGCAGCAGAGGCAAGCAGTACGGCAATGCCTTTGAAGTCCTGGGGTTTGCCATAACGGCCAAGGGGCACAGTGGCTTTCATTTGTGCTTCCAGCAGGTCTTCGTAGCCGGCTATCATCTTGGTAGCGATAACACCAGGGGCAACGGCGTTCACGGTAATGCCGTGGGGGGCAAGGTCTTGGGCCATGGCGCGTGTAACACCTACCACCGCGTGTTTACTTGCCACATAGGCGATAACATTAGGGCCTGTGGAAACAACACCGGCTATGGAAGCTGTGTTGATAATTTTGCCGCCGTGTCCCTGCTTAATAAATTGTTGCCCGGCAGCAACAGAAAGATGCACAAGAGAGTTGACGTTTACATCCATACACCCTGTATAGACGGCATTATCAAAATTGGCAGTACCGGTTGTGCCAGTAACACCTGCGTTGTTGATAAGAATATCCAGTTTGCCGTAGTGTTTGACCACCTCGTCCACTACTTTGTTTGCATCTTCCGGGTTTTTAAGGTTGGCTTTTACAGGGAAGTATTTGCGGCCTGTGGCTTCAATAAGTTCACGGGTCTGATCCGGCGGGGTATTGTTGTATGTACCGGCAATATCAGCGCCGACTTCTGCCAGAGCAACAGCCATAGCCTGACCAATACCACTGGCAGAACCTGTAACAAGGGCAATTTTGCCCTTAAGGGAAAAGAGTTCAAGTACATTTTGCATGGAGCACATCCTTGGTGATAAGTTGCAAAATAGATAAAATACCGAGTTAAGCTTTTTTAGCAAGAAATACAAAATTTGTCGAGGGTGTGAAGAAAAAAACAAAGAGAAGGAAAAAACAACAAGTTAAAGGCATCGGACACAAAAAGAATTTACCCCAGACATTTTTCCACAGCATTCACAATTGGATCATACCCTGTGCACCGGCAAAGATTACCGGAAAGCGCATGCCGAATTTCTTCACGCGAAGGTTTAACGTTATCCTTTGCACAGTCTTCCAGAAAAGCTGTGCCAGCCATCACAATACCGGGTGTACAAAAACCGCATTGTACGGCCCCTTCCTCCACCAGCGCGTTTTGAAAACGGCTGAGGGTGGCATTAGCGCATTCCCCTTCTGTTGTGCGTATATGCGTGCCTTCTGCCTTTACAGCAAGAAAAAGGCAGGAATTAACCGCTTTATTATCAACAAGTACTGTGCAGGCGCCACATTCGCCCACGCCGCAGCCTTCTTTTACACTGGTAAGCCCTTCTGCTCGCAACATTTCCAGAAGCGTAGCACCAGGGGCGGCCTCCCATACAGTTGGACGGCCATTAAGTGTGCAATGGATACGAGGCATGTTTTTTTCCTTTATACACAAAGCCCAGTGGCCTGACAAAGCACACGGGAAACAAGGGTGTGGATAATATGGAGCCGAAAATCTTTTTCCGCCCGCCAGGAGGATCGGGGGTTTACATCCAAAAGTGCGGCATCCGCAATTTGCGTAAGGCTGTTAGCATCAAAAACAAGGCCCCGGGCGGTTGTTTCCGCATGGGGGCAACGCACAGGGGTGGGCGCGGCAACAGTAAAGGCAAGTTTAAGTGCTTCAAAAACAGGGGGGCCTTCCTGCTCACGTAAAACAACAGAAGCAGCACAGCCAACTGTCGCTATGTCCATTGTGGCGCGCATGGCGTATTTGTGATAGGCGGTGCGTGCATTTTGATACGCTTGGGCCTGTATCTCTACGGCAACCAGTATTTCTGCCGGCTGAAGCGCCACTTTACCCGGCCCTGTGTGAAAACCAGCTAATGGGGTTCTGCGCCAGCCCTGGGGACCAAAAATTACTAAAGCCGCGTCCAGCACAAGAAGGGGCGCTACCATATCCGCGCTTACAGCGCCATTACATATATTGCCGCCAAGAGTCCCCATATTGCGGATTTGCGGGCCTGCCACCGTATCCGCGGCTTGGGAAAGCAAAGGCGTATGGGCGCAGGCAAGAGGGGATTCTCGTATTTCGCGGAATGTACGGGCAGCGCCAAAGCAAAGTGTGCCTTCCGGGCTTTGGCTTTCTGCCCGAAGTTCCGGTATACCGCTTACATCTACATACGCGGCAGGGTGCAGATTTTCCCGCAGTTTGACCAGTAAATCTGTGCCACCTGCCAAAATTTGCGGTGCGGGAGAAGTGTGTTGCAGAATGTGGATAGCTTCTTTAAGAGTGGCTGGTTTTGTGTAGGATTCTATGGGGAACATTAAAGCACCCCCGCGTTTTTAAAGGCTTTAAAAATATGTTTGGGGTCCATGGGAATTTCCGTAAGGCCAATGCCTGTTGCATGCAAAAAGGCATTGCGTATGGCAGGGGCTACACTGATAAGAGGTGGTTCTCCCAAAGCTTTGTTGCCGTATGCGCTTAAGGGTTCGGGGTTTTCCACAAACAGCACGTCTAAATCTGGCATATCGGCCATGGTGGGGATTTTATAATCCAAAAAATTGGGGTTTTGCACATGGCCGTTTTCATCCACAGTTAAGTCTTCCAGCAGCGCGTACCCAAGGCCCATAGCCATACCACCCT
>CAZJOG010000262.1:0-2745 GCA_964547565.1 uncultured Desulfovibrionaceae bacterium | reverse complement strand
ATTTTTATCTTTTATAACTAACTGAAAATAAATACTTTTAAATATCTAGTGTCTAAGTGCAAAAATTTTGAACATAATGTTGTTCAAAATTTTCGCAGGATCGTTCGCAAAAAAACGTGGTTTTTTGCTCACTTACGCCGCTCATGGCGGCGTAAAACCCTACGGGTTTTATAGTGTTTACTTTTGCAAGTAAACACTAGTTTTTTTCCAGATATTCTCCAGAAAATATTCCTTCCCTCAATATTTTTCCATTCTCCTTTATTTTTCGCCCGTTTTTGCGGATTTTGCGGATTTTTGTATTTCCCAAATAGTCACAGGCACAGCTTCTGGCTGGGGGATAAGGGGCTGGGTGGGAACATGGGCAATTTTTGCGGCGGTTAAGCCATATTCCGGCAAAATATCCAAAAAAGCCAAAAAAACCGTGCGACCGGGTTCTGCTACCCAGGCTTTCCCATTTTCTTTAAGCGCGTATGCAAAAAAAGACGCAAGGGGAGCAGCAAAAACCTTTTCATACATAATATCCCCTGCCCACAGCCTTTCCACACTCGCAGGCGGTATGGTGGGTTTTTCCCAGTCCATACAAAAAAAATGCGGGTTACTTTGCACATTGTGCCCGGGCAAAATATGCAAAGCGGGCAACAGTGCGGCATTTCTGGTTTTGTTTACTTTTGCCAGTGTTATAGCCCGCGGCTCAATATCTACAGCCTGCACAAAACCGCCGGCTGCTGCGCCTACAAGGGCTGTTAGCCCCAAACCACACCCTAAATCCAAACAGGCAAGCCCCAACAAATTCTGTTCTGCCAAAAAATTGCCAAGCGCAAGGGAAGAAGGCCAAATTTCCGCCCAATAGGGCAATCCTTCCTCCAAATTGCCCATAGCCTCCCATAATTGTTCCATATTCCCCTTGCGTATATGCCACACGTTGCCCCCGCAAGGTACTTCCGTTTCCTCAATATCGCCTAAGCCTTTTACCATAAGGGTTTCCCGTTTGTGAGAAAAAAGCGTAAAATAGTCACGCTTTTTTCAAGACTTTTTTATGTGTTGCTTTTCTGGTCAGAAAACTCTGATTAATCTATGCTTATCAGGCTATTACACACTGCCCTGTTTTTTTATTTCCGCGTGGATACACATGTGCCCAAAAGGTAAAAAGCGCGCACAAAAAAAGGGGGATAATGGTTTTGCCACCACTATCCCCCGTGCAGATTTACCCCAGCCTTATATAAAAACCAGGAATGTCAAAATAGCAAACAGCGGGAACAATATACCCACACTCCACAACATATAGCCAAAGAAGCTGGGCATCTTTACGCCCTGATCAATAGCTATGGAGCGCACCATAAAGTTGGGGGCATTCCCTATGTAGGTCACAGCGCCCATAAACACCGCACCTGCAGAAATAGCGGCAAGTGTGCCGGGTATTTCGTTCATAAGGTGTATGGGGTCACCGCCTGCGGTGTTAAAGAACACCAGATAGGTGGGGGCATTATCCAGGAAGGAAGAAAGGCAGCCTGTCAGCCAGAAGTACGCGGCATTCACAGGTTCACCGGCTGTGTCTGTAACCAGACGCACCACACTGGCAAGCGCGCCGTTTTCACCGGCCTGCAGGATAGTGATGGCAGGTATCATACTGATAAAAATACCAATAAACAGCTTGGCCACTTCCAGAATAGGTTCCCATGTAAAGTTATTAAGTGTGCGGTTTTCCTTTGTGGTAAGGAAAAGGGAAAGCCCGGCCACACCCAGAAGGCAAACGTCGCGGACAAGGTTTTGCAGGGACATTTCCACATGGAAAACAGTAAATGTCACACCCGGGTTCCAGAAACCAGACATAAGCACAAGGCTTACCACGCCGCCAAGCAGCAGGATATTGATTTTGCCGTCCAGACCAAGCTTTTCTTCCACATGGTTGGGGTCATGGGGAGGAGTGGGCGAGCCTTCTTTTTTAAAGAGCACAGTGTCCAAAATAAAGAAGATAGCAAGCAGAGAAATGGACATAAACAAAGTGTCCGGGAACAAATGGGTGGTTGTCCAGAAGAACTCCACACCTTTTAAGAAACCCAGGAACAGGGGCGGGTCACCAAGCGGAGAAAGGGAACCGCCAATATTTGCCACAAGGAAAATAAAAAAGACAATCTGATGAACACGGAACTGGCGGTGTTTATTGGCTTTAAGTATGGGGCGTATAAGCAGCATAGCCGCACCTGTTGTCCCCATAAGGCTTGCCAGCACAGTGCCTACAGCCAGAATACCTGTGTTCACAATGGGGGTACCCACAAGAGTGCCTGTAAGGCGTATGCCGCCTGCCACAGTAAAAAGGGCAAACAGCAAAATAATAAAAGGCATGTACTCAAGCAAAAGCGCGTGGAGTGTTACATAGGTGGTAACAGTAGCCCCAAACACAAAAAAACTGGGAATAAAAAAGCATGCACCCCAGAAAATGGCAACTTTGCCAAAATTATGGTGCCAAAAATGGGGCAAAGCCAGTGGCCCAATAGCTATAGAAAGCAACATGCACACAAACGGGATAATCCAGTAAATGGGCAGGGTGGGTGGCAAATGCAGGTCAGCGGCGGCATTAGCGACGCCTGGAAACATAAAAGCGCCAAAAACCAGCATAAAAGCCAGTAACGGCAGGCGAGGCGCAAAACGGGTACGGCATTTATCCATGTCGGCTCCTTTTTCATAGGGACAGGGCGTGAAAAAAAACAAAAACGCAAGACAGAAGGCTTTTGTATAGCATAACAA
>CAZJOG010000261.1:0-2817 GCA_964547565.1 uncultured Desulfovibrionaceae bacterium | reverse complement strand
ATTCTGCTTCCCATTCTTTTACAAGCTGGGGTTTTCCAAAAAAAGGGGAACAAAAATGCACACATAAAATGCTTTTGCCTTGTTCCAGCAAAAGGCGTGCTGCCAAAATGCTATCCAGCCCGCCGGAAAAAAGGGCAAGACCATCGTACTGTTGTACCATCAAAAAAGCCTTGTACAAGGAGGTTGCCTTCCAAGTGATGCGCAATTTTTTGCGAATCAGCTGGAAATGGTTCTCAGGTAAAATCTGCGTCTACGGCAGCTCTTCCATTTGCCAGCATTAGTTTGATATAATGCACACTTCGCGCATCAACAGGCAGGATAGGAAAAGGTTTTCCGCAGGCATCGCATTCCGCAAGGGCCGGTTGCGTGGGAGAAAGCAAAGCGACTTTACGCCCGCAAAAAGGGCAGGCGTAAAAAAATAGCAGTTCCAGACCACAGGGAGCCACAGGGTTAACCGGACGCATGGAGCGGCCAGAAGAAGTTTGTGGCGAACGGCCGGATGGCTTGTCGGAAGGGGTATGTGGCGGCATAAAAGTAGGTTTCTGTTAATGTTGAATAAGGCTTTGCCCTTTCATGGCTTCTGGCTGGGCTATACCCCAAAGATCCAAAATTGTAGGCGCAATATCCGCCAGCTTTGGGTTGCCGTTTTCCGGCAAACGAAGGGAAGTCAGGGGGGCGTTTTCTACAAGTATAAACGGGGTGCGGTTGGTTGTATGGGCAGTATGGGGTTTACCTTCTGCGTCCACCATTTCTTCCACATTACCATGGTCCGCGGTTATTATCAAGCGACCACCCAAAGCCAGAACCGCTTTTTCTATGGCTGCCACACAGGCGTCTACCACTTCCACAGCCTGGATAGCCGCGGGTAATACGCCCGTATGCCCCACCATGTCCGGGTTGGCAAGGTTACACACACAAAGTGTGTAGGCCCCTGTATTCCATTCTTGTATCAGTTTTTCCGTAACGGCTGGGGCGCTCATTTCCGGCTTTAAATCATAGGTGGCCACTTCTTTGGGAGAGGGGATAAGAAAACGGCTTTCCCCCTCAAATTCTGCCTCTCTGCCACCACTGAAAAAATAGGTGACATGGGCGTATTTTTCTGTTTCCGCTATCCGCAGTTGTTTTTGGCCCATATCCTGCACAAGTTCACCAAGGGTGGTGGCAAGATTGTCTTTGGGAAAGGCCACAGGCACCAGATTATCCAGACACTCTTCATACGAGGTCATACTGGCCAGAGCGGCAAGGTGTATTTTTTTCCCCCGCGGGAAAGTGGAAAAAGAGTCGTCTACAAAAACATGCATAAGCTGACGGGCCCTGTCTGCACGGAAATTAAAGAAAAAAACCGCGTCCCCTTCCCGGATACATGATTCCTGCACAGGCAAAAGGCGCACAGGTGGGAAAAATTCATCTGTATGGCCTGCGGCGTATTCCTGCGCCATAAAGGTAGAAAGTGTCATGCCTTCCGGCAATGTTTCCCCTTCCCCTCTGGCAAGTAAAGCCCAGGCTTTTTCCACACGCTCCCAGCGTTTATCCCTGTCCATAGCATAATAACGCCCGCATACATTGGCCAGCTTAGCGCCTGTTTTTGCAAGAATATCCGCAAGTTCTGCTATAAAATGGATACCGGATGTGGGGGATGTATCACGCCCGTCCATAAAAGCCTGCACCAGTGCCTGCACACCCATTTTCTGCGAAAGTTCAAGCAAAGCTTTAAGGTGGTGGATGTGGCTGTGTACCCCTGCGTCGGATAAAAGGCCCACAAAATGCACACGTCCGCCGCTTTTTTGGGCAGCAGTTATTGTTTGGGAAATAACAGAATTGTGGAAAAATTCCCCATCTTCTATGGCTACGTCTATTTTGGTCATATCCTGGTATACAATACGCCCCGCGCCAATATTTAAGTGCCCCACTTCCGAATTACCCATAAAGCCTTCCGGCAAGCCTACAGCTCTGCCAGAAGCACAAAGTGTGGTAAAACCCTGCCCGAGCGGGCGCGCTAAAAGCCGCGAAAGTGTTGGGCTATGGGCCATAAGGGCCGCGTTTGTTTCCCTGTTTTTCTCTGCAGGGGCAAGACCATAACCGTCCAAAATAAGAAGAAGGGTTGGGGTAAGCGCCATGGTTGGCTCCATGGTTATTGGTTTTCCGGTACGGGAAGAGAAGGCGCATCGTGGAACAGGCTTTCCACATGGTATTGTTCGCGCACATTTTCCTGGAATATATGGACAATAATATCGTTCAGGTCTACCAGAACCCACTGTCCTGTGGCATACCCTTCCATATGCAGAAACTCAAAATTCTGTTCTGTGCAAAATGCCATAAGGCCATCGGCAAGGCTTTGGGCATGGCGCACAGACGTGGCTGTTGCTACCATCACCACATCTGTAAGGGGATTTTTTACATCAAATGCGGCAAGATTGCGCGCTTTGTGTTCTGCAAGCCAGGTAAGTAACAGCGGCGCTTTTGCTTCTGCCGCCAGGGGGGAATATTGTTTGGGTACAGGCATATAACCTCAAAGCCGGTTAAAGGAGATTTTCCAGGTTTTCTACAGTAAGCACGTTTTCTTCTGTTGCTTCACGCAAAAGTCTGCCAACATACTGGAGTTGACGGCGTTTTGCCCCAAAATTTTTCAGGGTGTGCGCTTCTGCCAGTGCATCGCGGCATTCTGCCGACAAGGGTAAAGCCTGTATACGATTAAGGGGCAAAACGGCCAGTTTTTCCCCGATTTCCTGAATTTTTGTGCTTTCCCGTTTACGCGCAGAACGGCTGGGTGCAAGATTTTCTTCCACCCCACCATCCTGTATCTGGTATTTTTTTACC
>CAZJOG010000260.1:0-2829 GCA_964547565.1 uncultured Desulfovibrionaceae bacterium | reverse complement strand
AGCAGCGCATATACATGCTCGTACACAAGATGGGGAAGCCAAGGTTCTTTTGCACCCGCCTCATACAATTCTTTTAAATACTGGGCTTTCAGCACAAGAATTGCGTAAAATACAAACCATTGTTAAGGAAAAAAACAATATTCTTTTAGGAGCATGGAATGATTATTTCGCCTAAAAAAGTTTGGTTTGATGAAGGTTCTCTTTGGGTAATGCTGAGTGACGCCCGTACTATCGGCGTACCATTGGCTTGGTTTCCGCGCCTTGCAGACGCAAGTCCTTCCGATAGAAATCAATTTACGTTAAGCCCCTTTGGTATTCATTGGGAATCATTGGACGAGGATATTTCTATCGAAGGGTTGCTAGCAGGTAACGCTGACCTAACAAAGCCATCCCAAAAAGTAGCTTAATTTTTCGATTCCATATTACCCCCCCACAAGGCTCTTCCTTACCGAAGAGCCTTTTTTATTACCCATTTTCCCAACAACTTTCCGCCTATTGCCATAGGGGGCGGAACGCACAAGGCCACCGTGTGCGAACTAACGGGGTCAACCCCAAATGTGGGTGGCGCGGGGTGGCTCCTAACGCCCCGCGCCCCATAAAAACTAAAAAAAGAAGTTCCCATGCACACACTCAAAAATATTCTGCGGGAACTTTCTCCCGTACATAATTGGCAGGGCTGGCTATTCACGCTGGCCCTTCTTTTTTTCCTTGGCGTATTGCCCTCGCTTTTAGAAGCCTGGATGGACGGCAAACTCTAGCCCACACTATACCTCATTAAAGGAGTAAACCCATGACACAGTCAGTCCCTTTTTCCATGCCAGAACTTATTACAGAAGCCTATACATTAAAGCAGGAAGCAGACCGAATTAAAACCCGCCTCGCAGAAGTAAACCAAGCCATTGCGGCAAATGCCGTTTTCCCTCCGGATAAAAACACCATCACGGGCACAGCCGGAAACCTTATCTGCAAAGTCTCCAAAAAGGAAAGCCTTAAGTGGGATCAATCAAAACTCAACCAAGCTCGTGCCACCCTTGGTGACCCGCTTTTTCTCTCCCTGTTCAGTTATGAATGGAAGCACCAATCCAAGCCTGTGCTGGATAATTTCCTGCGGCATAATGAACAGGCAAAACCCGTGTTAGATGCCCTCACTATCACCTCTTCCGTTTCTGTAACAGTAGAAGAAAGGGCGGCGTAGTATGAGTTTTGACTTATCGTCCATTGTGTCATCTTCTGCCTCGTTTGCGCCCCAGCGTATACTTCTTTATGGGGTGCAGGGGCTGGGTAAAACTACATTCGGCTGTACGTTTGAATCCCCCATTCTTTTACGCACGGAAGACGGTGCAGCCGCGCTGGATGTTCCCACCTTCCCTACAGTTTGCCAGTCCTACGGGGATATTATCGCCGCGCTTTCCGCCCTGCATGATGGGGAACATAACTTCAAAACCCTTGTTTTGGATAGTTTAGACTGGCTAGAACCTTTGGTATTTGCCCAAACCTGCGCCCGTCTTTCTGTCCCCAGCATAGAAAGCGTAGGGTATGGCAAAGGCTATACAGAAGCAGACGATGATTGGCGGCTTCTTATGGGCTGGCTGGATTCCCTGCGCCATAACCGCGGCATGAACATTGTGCTTATTGCGCATAGCGAAATAAAGACCTTTACGCCGCCAGATTCCGATCCATACGACCGTTATCAAATCCGCATTCACAAACGCGCGTTTGCCTTGTGGCAGGAATGGGCAGACCTTGTGCTGTTTTGCAATTATGTTTCCCACATTGTCCGCCAAACAGAAACAAAAAACAGCAAAAAGCGGGCAGAAGGTTCAGGCGATCGCATTATTTATACACAGGAACGGCCGGCGTTTCTGGCCAAAAACCGCTGGGGGCTTCCACCAGAAATCCCCATTGGCAAAGATGCAACATGGAGCAACTTCCATAAGGAACTTTCTAAAGTCACAAAGGGCAAATACCCCATTCCCACAAACCTTCACATCACACAAGCTCAAGCAGTAACGGAGTAAACCATGTTAAACTTAAATGACGCAGCCGAACAAAGCAAAGGCTCCCGTGTTCTTCCTCCTATGTCTAAGGTGCTTGTGCGCCTTACCATACAAACCCCAACAGCGGATTCTGTGGGTAGTAGCCCAGAACTCACACGCCGCGCAATTGGCCTGGAACAATTAAGCACTACGCTGGAAGTTGTAACAGGTAGTTTTACGGGTGCATATTTTTACCATAATTTCAACATTGCGGGCGCAAGTACAGATGGTCATTATAAGGCTATTGATATTTCTATGCGCCACATACGTGCCCTTGTGGAAGCCGCACGCGGTGTAAGCCCAAAAGACGCCAGCCCCCATGCCACCCAGTGCCGCATGTTGCAGAGTTGGTCAGAATTGCATGGCCTTATATTTCCCGTACAGGTAGATTGCAAAGAAAGCGAAAAGGGGTACATCAATAACATTATGAAATCTGTTATCACTGTGGACGATGCGGATTACCAAACCCTTTTACAAGGGGGGGAAATCATCACGGATAAGCCCATCCCCACGCCCAAAGCACAAGGGCAAAACACACAGACACCTAAAGCCCCACCGGCTTATGCAGCACCCCAAATCCAAGTACCCCTATCCCAAACATACCAAGCCCCACCCGCACCCGCAAAAGCCCCCGTCAATACCCCGCCTTGGGCAATGGGAGCGCACGCAACACCCTCTTCTTTCCCGCCGCCTCCCATGCAAACGCCTATGCCATTTGTACCAGAAGTTCCGGGATACATGCAGGATATTCCCTTTGACGGGGCATCCTTCTAATGCTCCCGCGTCCTTACCA
>CAZJOG010000259.1:0-2853 GCA_964547565.1 uncultured Desulfovibrionaceae bacterium | reverse complement strand
ACGGATTTTGTGGAAGGTGTAATAACCGATATAGAAATGCCCCACCTGGATGGTCTTACCCTGTGCCGTTATATTAAGGAAGACCCGATCCTTAAGGTTTTACCCGTGGCGGTGTTTTCTTCCCTTATCACCCCGCCGCTTGAGCATAAGGCAACCTCTGTGGGTGCGGATACCCAGTTTGCTAAGCCGGATCTGCAAAGTATCAGCGAAAAAATGCGCGAACTTATCGAATCCCGCAAGGTTTAATTATGCCCCGTTTTTTGGCTGCTTCTGACTTTCTCGCGGCCCACTTTTCCCGGAAAGGTGGGCCGTTGCCATTACCTTTGCTGGATGTCCGCAGCCCTGCGGAATACAGCGAGGGGCATATACAAGGCGCGCTTTCTTTCCCGCTTTTTACAGATGAAGAAAGGGCGGCTGTAGGCACAGCCCATGCAAAAAGCGGTTCAGAGGCAGCCTTGCATGTGGGTTTGGAACTTGTAGGGCCCAAACTTGCCAATATGCTGGCAAAAGCCCGTGCTTTGGTGTACCCCCATAAACATGTGTTTATGCACTGCTGGCGGGGGGGGATGCGCAGTAAAAGTGTGGCATGGCTTCTGGAAACAGGCGGTATAGAGGTAACCTTGCTGGAAGGGGGCTACAAAGCGTACCGCAGTTATATCCGGCAAAACTTTGCCAGAGAAGACGCCAACATACGCGTGATAGCCGGTTTGACAGGTTCTGGCAAAACAGAAATTCTTGAGGCACTGGCTGCCCGTGGTGAGCAGGTTTTAGATCTGGAAAAACTGGCCAACCACAGAGGGTCTGCTTTTGGGCATATGGGCCCACAACCGGGTAATGAAGATTTGGAAAACCAGATTTACGCCATCTGGCAGGCATTTGATTTTTCTCGGCCTGTGTATCTGGAAGATGAAGGCCGCCGTATAGGCATGTGTACCCTGCCGGATACCCTTTTTGCCCGCATAGAAAAAGGCCCAACCGTGCTGGTGCATTCCCCCTTAAACGAACGGGTGGAGCGCCTTTGCGCTTTATACACCAATGCCAGCCAGGCGGATACGGAATACCTTGCCGCCAGTATACGCAAAATTGAAAATAAACTGGGGGGACTTGTCACCCGGCAGGCTTTAGCGGCTTTGGAAGAGGGCAATTTTTTTCAGGCTGTTTCCCTTGTACTGCCGTATTATGACAGAACCTACACATACCAGCTGGAAAAATACTCCCGCCCTTTGTTGCTTGAGGTGGAGACAGCAGGATTAAGCGCAGAGCAGGCGGCAGAGTCTATTGTGGAATTTTTCCGTTAATACGCATATATTCGCTTATGCTATTTTATTAATCCCTGTCATAAAATTTGCACCGCCGTACTGAAAATCCATAATGGAAGGGCTGGGGGAAGCCGCAAACCATGCTGTCATAGATTCTGCCTGGATACGGCTGCGTATAGCGTCCACATCTATTTTCTGGTTTTTCCGCGATTCTTCAATATTGGCAAGACCTTGGATTTTTTCAAACTTTTCTACAAGTTTGGGATTATCCTTAAAAAACTTTTCAATTTTTTCTTTATCCGGGTGGCTGGTGATAACTTCCACACCGCCGTTTTTGCCGCTTACAAGGCGGAAGTCTGCTTTTTCGTCTACGCCAGCTTTGAGTAAACCCTGGCGAGATGCTTCATAAAATTCCGCTTCCAGCTTGGTTTTATGGGCCATAAGAGTGCGGAAGGTCACTTTATCATTGGAGGCAAGCCCCAAATCGTCCATCGCGCCTTGTACAGCGCCAAGCAGGGAAGAAAGGGAGTCTGCAGAAGAAGTGGCGTAGGGGTTTTTGGTCTGCTGGTTTGCCCCATTGGCGGATGTTCCGGAAGTACCGGAAGTGCCTGCATTTTTGCCTTCCTGCGCATTTTTGGCATTTTGGTTTTGCTGGGTTAAGTCCCACAAAGTTGCGTATGTAGAAGAATTATAAACATTTTGTATGGACATGGCTTCCTCGTATGGGGCATAATTTGCCGTTTGTAGTTTCTGTAAAGAGAAAAGCAAAAAGTGTGCCAGAATAATCTTTTTGAAAAAATTATTCTGGCACACAGGTTTTATGCACAGGGCCGTGTTATGGAAACCGCCTGTACAGGGCAGATTATTTTGCGTTTATTTACGGCAATCTCCCAAGGTAATTCCAAAATATTCCGGGGTATTCGCCAATCCATAGGGGGAATCTTAACCCGCTTTAAACTCCGCAAAGCTTTTTTCTGCTTCTGTGTCGCCTATCAGGTACAGTTTTTCGTCTTCGGCAAAAATATGGTCAGGCGCGGGGTTAACGGTAATTTCCCCATGGGCGTTTGCAATAGCCACCACATTACAGTTTGTATTTTCCCGTATGCCACTGTTTTTCAGGGTGCTACCAGCAAGGTGTTTACCCACAGAGCTGCGGAATACATGGATTCCCTCATTCAGGGTGATAATTTTACCAGGGGAAAGCACATTAATAATGCTGCTGGAAACAAGGGACGCAAGGGAGAGCACCAAATCTGCCCCTGCGGCATGTAAAATGCCCACATTACGGTCAAAGGAGGCGCGGGAAATAATCTGTATATCTGGCCGGAGCTTGCGGCAGTAAATAGTCAGGTAAATATTGGTGTCGTCGTCATGGGTGGTGATAATAACGGCGGAAGCTTCATTAATGCCGGCTTTTAGCAGAATGTCATAATCCGCGGCATCGCCGTGTACAGTTTGTTCTGTGTGCAAAGAATTGCTGTAGGTGCGGCCTTTTTCTACAATACGGTACTCATGCCCGCGGCTTTGAAGTTCTGTAGCTGCGGCCTCACCCACACGGCCACCCCCCAGAATAACCACCAGCCCTTCTTTTTTT
>CAZJOG010000258.1:0-2866 GCA_964547565.1 uncultured Desulfovibrionaceae bacterium | reverse complement strand
CCCCTGTTTCTTCGCCACTTCCATGCAGAGGTCTGGCAGCAAAAAAGCCCTTATGGTTTTACGCATAAGGGCTTTACGTTTTAATGGTGGGCGGTGAGGGGCTCGAACCCCCGACATTCGGCGTGTAAAGCCGACGCTCTACCAACTGAGCTAACCGCCCGCAAAAAGGCCATGGAAATATCGACCCTTCTATACACAAAGCATGGCAATGCCATGCGCGAAAAAATTTTTTACCCTAAAACTCTCCCATTGGCAAGTAAAAAAACTATGCCGACACGTCTTCGCTTGGGACAAGGCTTGCAAAGTTAAGTGAAATATGGCATTAAGACAGCAGAAGTTGATAAATAGTGCGCTTTAACCTTTTCCCTAAAAAAAATCATGGCATTAGAACTCAAGCAACAAATGAAGCTGAGTCAACAGCTTCTGATGACGCCGCAATTGCAGCAAGCGATTAAACTGTTGCAACTTTCGCGCCTTGAGCTTGTGGAAACTGTCCAAAGAGAACTGCTGGAAAATCCACTTCTTGAAGAAATACAGGATGATACAACCTATACGGATTCACCTGAGCACCCGGAACAAGCAAAAACCGCTGGGGAAGAAGCGTATGATAATGAGCTTTCCCGCAGTGGCGACTGGGAAGATTATCTGGGTGACCTTTCCAGCACCCCCAAGCTCTCAACTAGCCGAGAATATGAACTTTCTGAAGAAATAAGCTCTCTGGAAGCACGCCATACGGCCCGCCCAACACTGGACGCCCACCTCTCCTGGCAATTGCGCCTTTCTTCACTTACGGAAGAACAAAAAGATATAGGGGAGATTATTCTGGGCAACATTGATTCCAACGGGTATCTTGCTGCCTCACTGGAAGAAATAGCGGGCATGGCAGAATGCACAACGGAAGAAGCAGCTGTAGTGCTGGAAGCCGTGCAGCAGTTTGACCCCCTGGGTGTTGCCGCGCGCAGCCCGCAGGAATGCCTTATGGTGCAGATTAAAGCCCTGAAGTATGACCGAGACCCCATACTGGTTGAGCTTGTCACCCAGCACCTGGATGATCTGGAAAATCACCGTTATAAGCCTCTTTTGCGTAAATTCCGCATAGACATGGAAATATTGAAGGAATATATCGATATAATCCAGTCGCTTGACCCTCTCCCAGGCTCCAGCTTCGGAGACGGCGACCCCATGTTTATCAGCCCGGATGTGTATGTTTACAGTGTGGACGGCGATTTTATCATTTTATTAAATGACGACGGTCTGCCCCAGCTGCGGGTAAGCGACCTGTACACCGACCTTACGGAAGCCCAGTCCGGCCAGAATGCGGCACCAGCGGCGGAAAAAGAATATATCGCGGAAAAATACCGCGCCGCCACATGGCTTATTAAAAGCCTGCACCAGCGCCAAAGTACCTTGTATAAGGTTATGGAAAGTATTGTACGCCACCAGCGGGCGTTTTTTGAAGAAGGCGTAGGCAAGCTTAAGCCCCTTATTTTAAAGGAAATTGCGGAAGACATTAGTATGCATGAGTCCACCGTAAGCCGCATCACCACCAACAAATTTGTGGCCACAGCCCACGGCCTTTTTGAAATAAAATTCTTCTTTAACAGCGCATTGGAATTGGATGATGGCAGCCAGGTGGGCTCTGAAAGTGTCAAAGCCCTGCTGAAAAAGCACATAGCCGCGGAAGACCCCAAAAATCCTTTATCCGATGAAAAACTGTGCGATATCCTGAAGGAAGAGCTGGGGGTTGCCATTGCCCGCCGTACAGTGGCCAAATACCGCACGGCTCTTGATATACCTTCTTCCTCCCACAGAAAAGCGCATTTTTAAGGAACACCATGCCCTACAAAACAGAACAGGAAAGCTTTTGGGCGGGAAATTTTGGCAATGCCTACCGCGAACGCTCGCAGGTGGACCAGCGTCAGCTTGCCACGTCTGCCCGTATCTGGGGTAACGCGCTTACCGCCATGCAATATACCCCAAAAAGCGCGTTAGAACTAGGGTGTAATATTGGCAGAAACCTTCAGGCCCTGCGTTTTTTGGCACCCTCCATGGAAATTGACGGGGTGGAGATAAACGAAGACTCCGCGGCAGAAGCCAGAAAACTGGGCACAGGCAAGGTGTACACCCAATCTATTTTAGATTTTGTGCCAGAACGCCAGTACGAAATGGTTTTCACCCGCGGGGTACTTATCCACCTGAACCCCGAAGCCCTGCCCCAGGTGTACCATACTATGTACACGGCAAGCACGCGGTATATTTGTCTTTTTGAATATTATAACCCCACACCTGTCACAGTATCGTACAGAAACCACGAAGAGCGCCTGTTTAAACGGGACTTTGCCGGGGAACTTATGGATACATACCCGGATCTGCGGCTTGTGTGGTATACGTTTTATTACCACCGTGATATTTTGGGTTTGGATGACGGAACCTTTTTTGTGCTGGAAAAACAAAAAAATTTTCCGGTGATATAAATCCTTGAGCAGGAAGGTCCTGCAGCCTCCAGTTTTTCAGTTGCGCCTGCAAAAAAAGCATGATAAAGGAACAGGAGACAAGGAACGCGTGTTCCTGTTTTCTTTTCCCCGAAATACTTACTTTTTTTGGAGGCATTGTATGCTCAGCTTCAAAAAATGCGCAGCGTTCCTGGCTCTTACAGCCTTCGCTGCCCTGCCCTTTGCCGCTCCTGCGGTTGCGGCCGACCCCATTAAAATTGGCGTTTATTTGCCCCTGACAGGTCAAAATGCTTTTGGTGGTCAGCTGGAACTGGAAGGCGTGCAGCTTGCGTTTAAAGCCAACCCCACCATCCTTGACCGCCCTGTGGAACTTGTGGTTGTGGACAATAAGTCCGACAAAGTAGAAGCCGCCA
>CAZJOG010000257.1:0-2870 GCA_964547565.1 uncultured Desulfovibrionaceae bacterium | reverse complement strand
TGGTCTCGGGCTTCTTGATCTCGCCGAACGACCACGACAGGATCTTCTCGGGGCTGGCGATCGAGATGCGGATCTGGTCGAAGGTCGGAACCGGCGTTGCCGGGTTGAAGACGTTCATGACCTCTTGGTTCATCGGCCACTTCTCCATTTTGTGCGGGGCGCGCGATCCCGCGGGGATGTTCGAATTCTATTGGGTGGTCAGCGGGAGGCTTCCCTCCCGCCGCCGGAATTTCAGCTCGAGACGTTCTGCTGCGAGTTCTGGAGCTCGACGTTGAGGCTCAGCGACCGCATTTCCTTGACGAGAACGTTGAAGCTTTCGGGAATGCCCGCCTCGAAGGTGTCATCACCGCGCACGATCGCCTCATAGACCTTGGTACGGCCTGCGACGTCGTCCGACTTGATGGTGAGCATTTCCTGCAGCGTATAGGCAGCACCGTAGGCTTCAAGCGCCCACACTTCCATTTCGCCGAAGCGCTGGCCACCGAACTGCGCCTTGCCGCCCAGCGGCTGCTGGGTGACGAGCGAGTACGGGCCGATGGAACGGGCGTGGATCTTGTCGTCGACAAGGTGGTGCAGCTTGAGCATGTAGATGTAGCCCACCGTGACCTGGCGGTCGAAGGGCTCGCCCGAGCGGCCGTCGAACAGCGTCACCTGACCCGACGTCGAGAGGCCGGCGTCCTTCAGCATGGCCGCGATGTCCTCCTCGCGGGCACCGTCGAAGACGGGGGTCGCGATGGGAACGCCACGGCGCAGGTTCTCGGCGGCTTCCACCAGCGACTTGTCGTCGAGGCTCTGCAGCTCGTCATGCTTGCCGTAGATGCGGTTCATCTCGTCACGCAGCGGCTTGACGCTGTTGGTGTCCTTGTAGCCGTCGAGCAGCGCACCGATCTTGCGGCCCATGCCGGCGCAGGCCCAGCCGAGATGGGTCTCGAGGATCTGGCCGACGTTCATGCGCGAAGGCACGCCGAGCGGGTTCAGCACCACGTCGACATGCGTGCCGTCCTCGAGGAACGGCATGTCCTCGATCGGGACGATGCGCGACACGACACCCTTGTTGCCGTGACGGCCGGCCATCTTGTCACCCGGCTGGATCTTGCGCTTCACGGCGACGAAGACCTTGACCATCTTCATGACGCCCGGCGGCAGCTCGTCGCCGCGCTGCAGCTTGTCCACCTTGTCGTGGAAGCGCGTGTCGAGACGCTTCTTCGACTCGTCGTACTGCTGCTTCATGGCTTCGAGTTCGCCCATCGCCTTTTCGTCGGCGAGCGCAATGTTCCACCACTGCGACTGCGGCACGTCATCGAGGATCTTCTCGGTGAGCTTGCCTTCGATCTTGTGGCCCTTCGGGCCGCCGGTGGCTTCCTTGCCGGAGAGCCAGCCCTTGAGGCGCCCGTAGGAGTTGCGGTCGAGGATGGCGAGCTCGTCGTCGCGGTCCTTGGCGAGACGGTCGATCTCCTCGCGCTCGATCGCCTGGGCGCGCTCGTCCTTGTCGACACCGTGGCGGTTGAACACGCGCACTTCGACGACCGTGCCGGCAACGCCGGGCGGCAGGCGGAGCGAGGTGTCGCGCACGTCCGAGGCCTTCTCACCGAAGATGGCGCGCAGCAGCTTCTCTTCCGGCGTCATCGGGCTTTCGCCCTTCGGCGTGATCTTGCCGACGAGGATGTCGCCCGCATTCACTTCGGCGCCGATATAGACGATGCCAGCCTCGTCGAGGTTCTTCAGTGCCTCTTCCGAAACGTTCGGGATGTCGCGGGTGATTTCCTCGGGCCCGAGCTTGGTGTCGCGGGCCATGACCTCGAACTCCTCGATATGGATCGAGGTGAACACGTCCTCCTTGGCGATCCGCTCGGAGAGCAGGATCGAGTCCTCGAAGTTGTAGCCATTCCACGGCATGAACGCGACGAGCACGTTGCGGCCAAGGGCCAGTTCGCCGAGCTCGGTCGACGGACCGTCGGCGATGATGTCGCCCTTGCGCACGACGTCTCCGACCGCGACCAGAGGCTTCTGGTTGATGCAGGTGTTCTGGTTGGAGCGCTGGAACTTCATCAGGCGGTAGATGTCGACGCCCGACTTGGAGGGGTCGAGCTCTTCCGTGGCCCGCACGACGATACGCGTCGCGTCGACCTGGTCGATCACGCCGCCCCGCCGTGCCGCGATGGCCGCGCCGGAGTCGCGCGCCACGACCGCCTCCATGCCCGTTCCCACGAACGGAGCGTCGGCGCGCACCAGCGGCACCGCCTGGCGCTGCATGTTCGAGCCCATCAGCGCGCGGTTGGCGTCGTCGTTCTCGAGGAACGGAATCAGCGCCGCGGCGACGGAGACGAGCTGCTTGGGCGACACGTCCATGTAGTCGACGCGCTCCACCGGAACGGTGATGACGTCACCGGCGTGACGCACGACGACGAGATCGTCCTCGAGCTTGCCCTTGCCGTCGACCTTCGCGTTCGCCTGCGCGACGTAGTGCTTCCCCTCCTCCATCGCGGAGAGGTAGACCACCTCACGGGTGATCTGGCCGTCCTTGACCTTGCGGTACGGGCTCTCGATGAAGCCGTACTTGTTGACCCGCGCGAACGTCGCGAGCGAGTTGATCAGGCCGATGTTCGGGCCTTCCGGCGTCTCGATCGGGCAGATGCGGCCGTAGTGCGTCGGGTGCACGTCGCGCACCTCGAAGCCGGCGCGCTCGCGCGTCAGACCGCCCGGGCCAAGCGCCGAGAGGCGCCGCTTGTGGGTGATCTCCGAGAGCGGGTTCGTCTGGTCCATGAACTGCGACAGCTGCGACGAGCCGAAGAACTCGCGCACCGCGGCAGCGGCGGGCTTCGCGTTGATCAGGTCCTGCGGCATGACGGTGTCGATATCGACCGACGACA
>CAZJOG010000256.1:0-2905 GCA_964547565.1 uncultured Desulfovibrionaceae bacterium | reverse complement strand
CCCCCCCCCCCCCCCCCCCCCCCCCCCCCCCCCCCCCCCCCCCCCCCCCCAGTTCTCTTACAAAAGGTTTTTTCCTCTCCCCCAGTCTGCGCCCAAGTGTTCGTATGCTTTGCGTGTAGCCACTCGACCGCGGGGGGTACGTTTCAAAAACCCTATCTGGATAAGGTAGGGTTCATAAATATCTTCCATAGTGCGCACTTCTTCAGAAATAGCCACAGCCAGAGTTTTAAGGCCCACGGGGCCGCCGTCGTAGTGGTCAATAATCACACGCAGGATTTTTCTGTCCATTTCGTCCAGTCCTGCGGGGTCTACATCCAGCCGGTTCAGGGCTTTTTCTGCTTCATCCTTATCAATGCGTGTTTTACCGTTAATATAGGCAAAGTCGCGCACGCGGCGTAAAAGGCGGTTTGCTATGCGGGGTGTGCCTCGGCTGCGTTTGCCAATTTCAAGCGCGCCGTCTTCTGTTATGCCCAGATTCAGGATACGCGCGGCACGCAGGACAATGCGGGCAAGTTCTGCCGGGGTGTAAAATTCCAGCCGGTTAATAATGCCAAAGCGGTCACGCAGGGGGGAAGAAAGCAGGCCGAGGCGGGTTGTAGCGCCCACAAGGGTGAAGGGTTCCAAGTCTATTTTGACAGTGCGGGCTGCAGGCCCCTGGCCTATCACAAGATCCAGCTTAAAATCCTCCAGGGCGGGGTAAAGCACTTCTTCCACACTTATGGGCATGCGGTGAATTTCGTCAATAAATAAAATATCATGCTTGGAAAGGTTGGTGAGAATGGCGGCCAGATCGCCGCTGCGTTCCAGCACAGGGCCGGAGGATGTAATAAGATTGACGCCCAGTTCTGATGCCATAATGCGGGCCAGTGTGGTTTTGCCAAGCCCCGGGTTGCCGTAAAAAAGCACATGGTCCATAGCCTGCCCGCGTTCTCGGGCTGCGCTGAGGAAAACGCGCATATTGGCCCTGAGTTCCTCTTGCCCGATAAAATCTTCCAGGCGCTGGGGGCGGATAGTGTCGTCTATAGAATCGGAAGGATCGGCAAAAGCCGATGCATTGTGGGCAGCTGGGGTATTAAAATCCGAAGACTGCCTGTCTGTGTGGCTGTATTCCGGGGTATCCGGTGTTGGGTGGTCGTCAAAAGGAGCGGGCATAGGTTCTTCAGGGCTGAATGTTTATTTGGATTTAGCCAGAAGCTTGAGTGCAGAACGCAAAGCGGCGGAGACATCCAGATCCGGCTCTTTGGCCAGTACATCGGCAAGTATGGGGCGGACTTCGTCTTCGCTGTAGCCTAAATTGGTAAGGCCGGTCAGGGCATCACGGGCCACAGAGCTTGTGGGCGTGAGAGGGGGCAGGGTGGCGGCAGAGCCTGTAAGTTTATATTTCAGGTCCAGAAAAATTTGCTGGGCGCTTTTTTTGCCAATTCCCGGTACGCGGGTGAGGGTCAGGGGGTCATCGTCCAGCACAAGGCGGCGCAAGTCGTCTGGGCGGAAGGTGGAAAGAATGGCAAGCGCGGTGCGGGCGCCCACGCGGTTAATGCTGATCAGCACATCAAAACAAAGGCGTTCATCCCATGTGGAAAAGCCAAAAAGTTCCTGTGCGTCCTCGCGTATCACATGGGCGATATACAGGGCGCAGGCACCGCCTTTTTCCGGCAATATCACAGACGCGCCAATATGCACCTCATACCCTATACCTGTTTGGGTAACAAGCACACAGGTTTCTTCCGTGCGCTCCAGAAGCCGGCCTTCCAAATAGGCTATCATAGGGCACCCTTGTTAAAGTTTTAATCCGTCAAAATCCAGTCAAATTCCAGCTAAATTTCAGCCTGTTATGGTTGTTACTCTCCAAACAGGGCTTTTTGCTATTGGCGCTGTATTATGCAGGCGCTTTGTTTTCCATGCTTTTCCGGTTTGTGGTATAAAGAGGAAAGAGCGGTGGGGAACAGGGCAAAGCCTAAACCAGCCGCCTGAACAACCGATAAGATATACAACGGCAAGATAGGCTACCCAACGCCGGAGGTATTCGCTTCTGCTTTTGCCGTATTGTCAGAAAAATGGAGCCCGTGGCTTCCATGAAGGATAGACCATGCTTGTTTCCGCGTCAAGCAAGCCCTTTGGCTGCAACAAAGTCCATCGCAAAGCGGAAGATATTTCCCCAAAACGCTGGCTTTGCCCGCGCACTGCTCTTATGGCATGTCTTTTTCTGGTGCTTTTTTCCCTGAGTGCCTGCGGGCCGGCTGTTATTAAAACACCCACGGCAAAAGGGCCGGAAAGTGTGCCCATTGTGGGCTTTAAAGTTGTGCAGACTGCCTCCACGCAGGTGGGTAAACCCTACCGCCTTGGCGGGGAAAGCCCGCGGGAAGGTTTTGACTGTTCCGGCCTTATTTACTGGGCGTATGAACAAAACGGGGTGCGTGTTCCCAGGGTGACCACCAAGCAGGCCAAAGCCGGGGTTTCTGTTCTGCGTATTAAACTTTTGCCGGGTGATATTTTGGTGTTCCGCAGCAGGGATTCCTCCTCCGGTCTGCATACGGCCCTGTATATTGGGCAGGGAAAATTTATCCACAGCCCTAACAGCCGCTCAAAAGTGCGGATAGAAAAACTGGAAACACCCTACTGGAAAAAAACATTGATGGATGCACGGCGTATAGTCGCCCCTGTTGCCACAAGGTAAAAAGAAAAGCGTATAAAAGCGTCTTTTAGAGCAATTCCCAAATGATTCGCCATTTTTTTGCGAATCATTTGGGATATACGCCCGCTCCAGCGTTTAACGGCGAAAATGAATTTCGCCTACGCCTATGCGGCGGGTAGCTGCTCCCGCAGCTACCACAGACTAATGACAAACCCCTTCAGGGTTTGCGCCGCCCACCATCGCGCTTCGCTTGCTGGGCGGAAAGGCACGGCA
>CAZJOG010000255.1:0-2931 GCA_964547565.1 uncultured Desulfovibrionaceae bacterium | reverse complement strand
TTGGTGGGCATGGTGGGCCTGGTGGGGCTGGTGGCGTATGGCGGTTTTAAGGCCCCGCGCCCCCTTTGCCACAAAATATCTATACCCCGCATCCCCCGCCTTGTGACAAAGGGGGCGCGGGGCACTTGCCCATCCCCAAATTTTCGCGCAGGCGCAAAAATTTGGGGATAACATGGAAGGGAGAATTCTATATTTTTTTGTTTCCATTTATGTTCGATACGTTGAATGGAAGCAGACATTGCAGAAAGAGTGTGGCAACAAAAGAAAAAATTTTTGAAGAAAAAGCCATGGGTTGGGGTTTTTTCGCCCCCAAAGGGGCCCTTAATACGACATATAAAGGCTCATAAGGCCCAGCACCGCGGTGATAAGAAGAACCGCAATAAGCGCCGGTTTAAGAATTTTGGAAGCCTCTTCCGGTTTATCAATAGACGCGCAGGCAAGCTGAACCTTGGAGGGGGATATAACACTTGCCAGACCTCCGCCCACACCACTGGCAGCCGCAACATACAGGCCGTTTGCGCCAATAGTTTCAGAAGCCACCATATGCAGCTGGGTAAACATAGCCAGTGAAGATGTTTGGGAACCTGCCAAAAAACCACCCGCCAGACCCAGGAAGGGCGCGATAAAGGGGTACGCTGTCCCAAAGGCAAACGCGGAAGCAGAAGCAAGGGAGCGGATCATATTGTGGGTGGAGTCCACCAGTTGCCAGTCCGCATTTTTACCAGACTGATTCATCACATACGCCAGCGCAAAAAAGATAACAGCCGTCAGGCAGGGATGAAAAGACCGCTTCCATGTTTTTACAGCACAGGCTTTAAGCGTAGCCGAGCTGACTTTGAGCACAGGCAGGCACAGGAATGTGCTGACAAACACCCAGAACCAGGGTTGCCAGAATATACGCAGGTTTTCCGGCGCACCCGGGATAATTTCCACAGGCATAGCAAGGGTTTTAAAGGTAAAATCAAAGAAGGGGAAAAGAGGAGAATTAAGGACAAGGGAGATAGCGATAAGTAAAATCCATGGAGCCAGCGCCCGCCAAAGGCTGAAGCTTTCCACACATTTTTTATCTTCCGGTGTAAGAGCGGAAGGGTCGCTCAGGGTTTTGCCTGTAAGTTTCAGGTAGGCAAAAAGGGCCAAAATAACGGCAAGACCGGCAAAAACGCCTGTCAGTGTAACCATGCCGCTTTGGAGCAGAAGTATGGGGGCAATACCAGCCGCAAGGCCCGCTATAAGGGCCGGCACAAAACCTTCCCGCATCAGTTTAAAGCCGCCCACCAGATAAAGCATGGCAAATGCTATACACAGGCTCATCAGGGGCATAAAGCTGGCAAAATACACACCGGCGCTTTGAACAGGCACACCGCCAAGGCCGGAAAACACCACAACCGGAACACCCAGCAGGGCATAGGTACACAGGGCCTCGTAGCCTATGGCAGGTAAAAGAATGGCGGCAAAGCTGGCGTAACCAAGGGCCATCATAATAGGCGGCAGAATAGCAACCGTGGTGACCCCCAGGGATGTAAGGAGTATACCAAAGCCGACATTCAAGAGCATAATCTGCACAACTTTGTTCCCCGGGGCTGTGCTTTTCATAAACGCCACAAGGCGTTGCATGGCCCCTGCTTCTTCCATAACAATAATCTGGAACATACTGGCGGCCATAACAAGTACAACAGGGAGGGAACCCACAATACCGGAAAGTGTGGCACCAGCCAGAACATTGGGGGCAGTGCCACACCACAGCCACGCCCCAAGGACAGTGAGAACAAAAGCGATAAGCCCTGCTTTATCTGCCGCCATTTTGGCGTAAAGAAGCAGGAAAAGGACCAGAAGCACAGGGAAACAGGCAAGGAGAATAGTGATGGTCATGATGCGTTATAACTTCTTACAAAGGCTATGGCGCTTGTGTTATCTGTGACAAGGCCGTCTTTTTGTGCTTGCAGCAGGGCTTCCCGTATGGCCCCTACTTCCGGGCCAGGGGGCAGGGAAGTAATTTCCATAATATCTTTCCCATTCAGCAATGGTTCAAGCATTTGCTCCGGGGTTTCCGCGCGCTGGAGGTATTTAAGATTGTGGTTAAAATTGGTGTAATTGGGGTTTGGTTGGGCTTTAAGGTGGGCGCGCGTCATTTCTATAAGGCGGTCAGTATCTGGCATGCTTTTAAATCGCCGTATGCCTCTGTCTGTGAGCATGGAATGGAAACGCATATGGTTTTGTATAAGATTACAAATGGTGTTAATGTCTTCTGAAGAAAAGAACAGGCGACGCAGAATTTTCCGTGTTACTTTGGCGGCTACCCTGTGGTGCTGATAAAATGTCCAGCGGCCGTTGTAATATTCGGCTGTATACAGTTTCCCTACATCGTGGAACATAAGGGCTACAGTGCCTATCCAGTCATGGTGCAGGCTTTCTTCCGGGTAAAATTTCATGCAGTCAATAGTGTGTTTAAAAATATCTTCTTCTTCATCTGTTTCTTTGGAAATATTTTGTTTTATGGCCTGCAGGGCGCTTATTTCCGGGATAAGGCCTGCCAGAATATGGCTTTCTGCCAAAAGTTTAACAAAACGCCACATATTTTCTGCGGCAACAAGGCGCCATTCTTCCACAAAATCATTGGCAGGCACATAGTCTGCAATATTGGAAGAATTTTGTACAATGGCTATCCATGTACTGGGGTCAATGGGCAAATCGTAATTGGCGGCCATGCGTAAAACCTGTATGGCCAGGGTATAATGCCGCCTGAGGGTAAGTTCCGGTATACCGGCAAGCTTAATGTAGCCGCAGGAAATGTCTTCAAGAATTTTATCGCTGTTAAAAAAATCCGTCATACGCATCACGGAAAGATAACGTTCCGGGTGAATTTTTTGCAAAGTTTTTTGCATATGCGGGGTGATACGGGTAAGGGAAACTTCCGGATGGGAGGCATCGGAA
>CAZJOG010000254.1:0-2942 GCA_964547565.1 uncultured Desulfovibrionaceae bacterium | reverse complement strand
GGACAGGCACCCCCGTTCTTCCTTCCAGTTTGCCACAAAACTGCCTGCCTGGTATGGCCCCAAAACAGCAGAAGAAGCGCAAAATATGTTCTGGACTTCACTGGAACGTACAGGCGCCGGTTATTTTGACTTTTACCTGCTCCATAATCTTGGTGCCCAGCGGGCAAAAGCTTTTGACGATTTTGGCATTTGGGATTTTGTCCAGCAACGCAAAAAAGAAGGCCTTATCCGCCATGTTGGTTTTTCTTTCCACGATAAAGCCGCTGTGTTAGATTCCATTCTTCACGAACACCCAGAAGTGGAGTTTGTGCAACTGCAAATCAACTACGCGGATTGGGAAAGCCCGAATGTGGAGTCCCGCAAATGTTACGAAGTAGCCCGCAAGCACAATAAACCTGTTGTGATTATGGAACCCGTAAAAGGCGGTGCCCTTGCAAACCCGCCGGACACAGTCAAACAGGTGCTGGACAAAGCGGCCACCCAAAAACCACTTCCTTCTTATGCAAGCTGGGCTGTACGGTTCGCGGCTTCTCTGCCGGGTGTTATCACTGTTTTGAGCGGCATGTCCAACATCGCCCAGGTGCAAGATAACACTTCCTATATGCAGCACTTCACCCCCCTTTCCCCGGCGGAACAGGAAACTATTGTGCTTGCCCGGGAAGAACTGGAAAAAATACCCACCATCCCCTGCACAGCCTGCCAGTATTGTGTAAAAGGTTGCCCCCAGCAGATCATTATTCCCCAGCTTATTGAGGCGTATAACCATAAAATTCTGTATGGTATGCAGTCCGGTAAACAAGGGTACAGACTGGCCACACTTTTTGGCGCCAAACCGTCGGAATGTATAGCCTGCGGCGCGTGTGAAAGTGTTTGCCCCCAGTCTATTCCCATTATTGAAACACTAAAAACTATTGAAACAGAACTTGGCGGATAGATTTTCCTGCATTTGCCGATAAAAATCCCCCAAGGCGTAGTTTTGGGGGATTTTTACTGCTAAAAAACATACGGCATTGTCACTTTACCGTGTTATTTTAATCAATCAAGAAATCTTCTAGAGCAATTCCCAAATGATTCGCCATTTTTTTGCGAATCATTTGGGATATACGCCCGCTCCAGCGTTTAACGGCGAAAATGAATTTCGCCTACGCCTATGCGGCGGGTAGCTGCTCCCGCAGCTACCAGAGCATTTCCAAAAACATTCTGGGTTATTCTCAAATCAATAGGGAAATGCTCTACACGTTTGTTTGCCAATACGCATGTATTTTGGCAAAAACATCTTCTGGCTGGATAGAATGTATGTCCGGCTCTTCTGTATCCGGGCATATATAAAAATCGTCCGGCCCTAATGGCCGCCAACAGTCTGCCTGGTACTGCGTAAGAATGGAACAGAGTGTGCAACCCATGGCAGAAGCCAAATGCGCCGCGCCTGTAGAAGTGGCAATAACCAGATCACAGGATGTAAAAAATGCACCAGATTCGTGCAAATTGCCCCCGTAAAAGACCTGGTAGCTACTTTTGTCCAGTGTAATACGCTCCAGCAAGCTTTCTTCCCCTTTGCCCACCATAAAAAAAATTTCTGTATCAGGGTAATGGGAAAGTACCAGCTCTGCAAGGCGCGCGTATTTTTCTGTTGCCCAAAGATACCTTTCCGCAGTAATATTGCCCAACAAAAAGCAAAACCGATTTGCTTTTTGTTTTGGGTATCTGGCTTCCATGGCTTGTATAATTTTTTGCGGAACAGGGAAATAAAAAGAATAATCCTGAACCTGTATACCCATATCTTCCATCAAATTTGCCATCTGAACAGTATAATGTTTTTCATTTTTTGAAGATGTCAGTACATGGGTGTATGTTTTTTCATACGGCGAAGGCGCGCCCCAACAGGCAATTTTTACAGGCGCAGGGATAAGGGAGCAAAAAAAACTGGAACTTTTGGAACCGGAATTAAAATTTAGAACAACATCGTACTTTGCTTTTCTCAACTGGAAAACAAGGGGGAGAATACCCATCCACTTTGTTTTATTGTACACATAGGTGTGCTTTATGGCAGGCGCATAGGTGAATATTTCATAATTTCTATGGCTTGCTAAAAAATCAAAATGCGCGGAAGGGTAAAACTCCAGCAGGGCGCGGATACTGGGGGAGGTGACAAAAGCATCACCCAGTTTATCCGTGCGTATTAACAGGATACGTTTATCTGCAAAATCGGGGGTATGTGTAAATTTTTCCATCCCAGTTTTATACCGTATAAACAAAGCATAATCAATACTTCCCCAATGATTCGTAAGTTTTTACGAATCATTGGGGAAGTATTCTATAAAAGAAGCTGGGTAAGCTGGGGGAACAATACCAGTATCAGCACACACAGGCACATGCCAAGGAAAAATGGCATAACCCCCCTGAAAATGGTTGTCATAGGTATATCACTTGCCAGGCTTGCCATAGTAAACACATTCATCCCTATAGGGGGCGTTATCATCCCCATTTCCATAACCACCACACTCACCACACCAAACCATATAGGGTCAAACCCAAGGCCCACAATGGTGGGAAAAAGAGCAGGCATAGTTAACATCATCATGGGGATAATATTCATCACACAACCCAGCACCACATACACCATAATAACAAAGAAAAGGATAATATACTTGTTTACTTCCATATTAACAACATAATCCGCCAAAAGCTGCGGCAGGCGGGAAGCTGTAAGGAATGCGCCAAACACAAACACCCCGACAAGAATAAAAAACATCTTGCCCACCATGTCCGCGGTACGCATAAGACAGGCTTTAAACTCCGGCCATGTTACACGCTTACGCGCAAACCCATAAAGCAAGCCACCCAGCGCGCCTACAGCGCCCCCTTCACCGGGGGTAAAAACGCCCATCATAATGCCGCCCACCACCACCATAAAGAGGAACAACCCGATACGCCCCTTGTCG
>CAZJOG010000253.1:0-3001 GCA_964547565.1 uncultured Desulfovibrionaceae bacterium | reverse complement strand
GCGTGCCTTTAGAAAATTATCGCAACTTGTTGCAATAATTTTCGGATATGTTCTAAGGAGACGCTTACTAATAACCTGCCCGTATAAGGTAATGCTATTATTTTTGCTACGCATACCCGTAAAATTATCGGCCCTGTGTTGTAAAACAACACAGGGCCGATAATTTTACCCTAACACGGGGGTTTGGGGGGGCTTAGCCCCCCCCCAAAAAAAATCTTACTCCCCGTACACAAGGGGCAATGCTGCGTACATAGCCGCGCAGCGGACAAGGTCTTCCTTCCATGTTACTTCATTAGGGGCGTGGGCCTGGGCTTCTTTACCGGGGCCAAAGCCTATAACGGGGATACCAAACATACCCATAATGGAAACGCCGTTTGTGGAGAAGGTCCATTTATCTGTATGGGGCGCTTTCTGGAAAAGCGTGGTATAGGCTTTTTCTGCGGCTTTGCAGGCGGCGTGTTCGTGGGGAATAACCCATGTGGGGAAGTAGCAGTCTGTGGGGTACACAAGGCCTGTCCAGGAAGGGGCTTCGTAGGTATACATAGTCACGCGGGCTTTATCACCGGCGGCCTTAACACTGGGCAGGTTGCGGATTTCAGAGAGGGCCAGGTCTTTATCTTCCCCCCAGGTGAGGCGGCGGTCAATGGAGATAGCGCAGCTGTCTGCTACGGCGCAACGTGAAGGGGAGGTGTAAAAAATTTGGGAAACCGTGAGAGTGCCCTTACTAAGGAAGGGGTCATCTTTAAGGTTTTGGGAAAGGTTTTCCAGTTCTGTCAGGATATGCCCCATGCGGAAAATAGCATTATCCCCGCGTTCCGGCGCAGAACCATGGCAGGAAACACCGTCCACTTCCACGCGGATTTCCATACGGCCGCGCTGGCCGCGGTATATACCGCCGTCTGTAGGTTCTGTAGAAACCACAAATTCCGGCTTCAGGCCATGTTCTTTAATAAGGTATTGCCAGCAGAGGCCGTCGCAGTCTTCTTCCTGCACAGTGCCCACCATGGCGATGGTAAAATCTGCGGGGATAATACCAAGCTCCTGCATGATTTTGCCCCCATACAGCATGGAGGCCATACCGCCTTCCTGGTCTGACGCGCCGCGCCCGCCAATTTTTTCGTCATCCTCAAAACCCTGGTAGGGGTCAAATTTCCAGTTTTGCGCAAGCCCAATACCCACGGTGTCTATATGGGCATCAAACGCGATAAGCCGCGGGCCATTGCCCAAGTACCCGATAACATTGCCCATTTTGTCAATTTCCACACGGTAACCCAGTGTTTCCATTTCTTGTTTTATGCGTTCAATCACAGCTTTTTCACCGCAGCTTTCACTGGGGATAGCGATCATATCACGCAAAAAACGGGTCATGTGGGGTTTATAGGCTGTTGCTTTTTCCACAATAGCCTTGGCTATAGAAGCGTCCATATTTTGAGCAGGCATAGAATCTCCTTTGATAAACACATTTTTACTGGCCTTGCGAAGGTAAAAGTATGGGGGATTTTGCCACGCATGTCAAACAAACTCCCCGCAGGTTATACGGTCAGGTTGTTTATGGTTTATTTGCTGCACTGCTTATTTCCCAAAATTCCGTAACCTGAGCGCATTGGTGACAACAGAAACAGAACTTAACGCCATAGCCAGTGCCGCTATAGCAGGATTAAGCAAAGGCCCGCCAAACACAAACAAAAGACCTGCTGCCGCGGGTATGCCAAGCGTGTTGTAACAAAATGCCCAAAAGAGGTTTTGTTTGATATTACGCAGGGTCGCGCGGGAAAGAGCAAGCGCCGTGGGTACTGCCGTCAGGTCGTGCCGCATAAGCACCATATCCGCAGAGGCCATGGCCACATCTGTGCCACTGTGTACCGCAATACCCACATTGGCCTGCGCCAGAGCTGGCGCATCGTTTATGCCATCCCCCACCATAAGGACTTTACGGTTTTCTGCCTGCAAGTTTTTAATGGCGTCCACCTTACCATCTGGCAGCACATCCGCTATCACATTGTCAATACCAGCCTGATCCGCTATTGCCCGCGCCACCAGCGCATTATCCCCCGTGAGCATAACAGTTGTGATACCCATAGCGTGAAGCCTGCCAATAGCCTCCGGCGCCTGTTCCCGCAAGGCATCCGCAATAATCAGCAGGCCCAGAGTTTTTTCCTCTCTGGCAAGGTACATCACACTGTTGCCCCCTTGGGCTACCGCGCTAAGTTCCTCTGGCACAGGCGCGTACCTGCTTATAAAGCGTGCATTCCCCAGATAATACAGTACGCCATCCACCACACCCTGCACACCATAGCCTGGTATAGCCTTAAAGTCCTCCGCAGGCATAGGGTTATCCCCCGCGTGCTCCAGATAACTAATCCGCACCGCCTCTGCCAGCGGGTGCTCTGAATGTGTTTCCAAAGCGGCCGCTATACGCAAAATTTCCGCCGTGTTTTCTGCCGGGCTTATGGAAATAACGCGGGGGCGGCCTTCTGTCACTGTGCCTGTTTTATCAAACACAACCGTGTTTATACCCGCCGCCTCCTCAAGCGCTGTGCCACCCTTAATAAGAATACCCAGCTCCGCCCCACGGCCCATACCTACCATCAGGGCTGTGGGCGTTGCAAGACCCAGCGCACACGGGCAGGCAATAACCAGAACAGCTGTAAAAATGCTCAGGATAAAGCCAGGCTCTGCGCCTGCCACAAACCAGGCAAAAGACGCCACCACCGCTATAACAAACACTGCCTGCACAAATATGCCAGAAACTTTATCCGCCAAACGCGCCACAGGCGGGCGTTCCCCCTGCGCCTCTTCCACAAGGCGGATAATCTGCGCAAGTGTGCTTTCCGCCCCAAGGCGCACAGCTTCCATTGTAAAGGAACCATTTTTGTTCAGCGTGCCCCCAGTCACAACATCCCCGGCTGTCTTAAAAAGCGGCTTGCTTTCCCCAGTGAGCATACTCTCGTCTACATAACTTTCGCCCGTTTGTATTTTCCCATCTACAGGAACCCTGTCC
>CAZJOG010000252.1:2754-3003 GCA_964547565.1 uncultured Desulfovibrionaceae bacterium | reverse complement strand
CCTTCTATGAAGCTATCCCTGAAATTGTTGTGGAATCCATGAAAAAAGTGGAATCCATCACAGGCCGTTCCTACAAACCTTTTGATTATTATGGCCACCCCGAAGCTGACCGTGTGGTGATGAGCATGGGGTCTTCCTGCGAAACTCTGGAAGAAGTTGTGGACTACCTGAAGGCCCACACGTTCTCCACGGGCATTCAGGTAGTCCACAACGTCTTCCTGCGAAACTCTGGAAGAAGGTGTGGACTAC
>CAZJOG010000252.1:0-2744 GCA_964547565.1 uncultured Desulfovibrionaceae bacterium | reverse complement strand
ACCTGAATGCCCGTGGAGAACGTGTGGGCCTTGTGAAAGTGCGCCTGTTCCGCCCCTTCAGCGCAGACTACTTTATGCGTGTTCTGCCTGCCAGTGTGGAAACCCTGACTGTGCTTGACCGCAGCAAAGAACCCGGCTCTATTGGCGAAGCCCTGTATCTGGATGTTTGCACAGCCATTATGGAAAAAGGCGAAGGCCCGCGCGTGTTTGGCGGCCGTTATGGCCTTGGTTCCAAAGAATTTACCCCCGCCATGGCCAAAGCCGTGTTTGATAACATGCGCACCTATGGCCCGCGTAATCACTTTACGGTTGGTATTGACGACGATGTAACCAACCTTTCGCTGGAAGTGGGCGACCACCTTACCACCGTGCCGGACGGCACCGTGCAGTGCATGTTCTTTGGCCTTGGTTCTGACGGCACAGTCGGCGCCAACAAACAGGCCATTAAAATTATCGGCGATAATACAGACCTTTTTGCCCAGGCGTATTTTGCCTATGACTCCAAAAAGTCCGGCGGCTTTACTGTTTCCCACCTGCGTTTTGGGCCCAAGCCTATCCGCTCTTCCTACCTTATTAACCAGGCGGACTATATTGCCTGCCACAACCCGGCCTATGTGCATATGTACGAAGTGCTGGAAAACATTAAGGAAGGCGGCACATTTGTGCTTAACTCCCCCTGGAGTCTGGAAGAGCTGGACAAAACCCTGCCCGGTCACATGAAACGCACCATCGCAAGCAAAAAGCTGAAATTCTACAATGTGGACGCTGTAAAAGTTGCCACAGAAGTGGGTCTTGGCGGCCGCATTAACATGATTATGCAAACCGCCTACTTTAAGCTTGCTAATGTTTTGCCTTTTGAAGAAGCCCTGCGCCTTCTGAAAAAATCCATTGTTGACACCTACGGCAAAAAAGGCGAAAAAATTGTCAATATGAACATAGCGGCTGTGGATAAATCCGTGGAAGCCCTTATCCCCATTGCCTACCCCGATTCATGGGTCGATGCCCCCAATACCCCGCCTTTGTATGACGATAAAGACCCCTACATCAAAAATGTGGTGCGTCCTATCCTTGCCCAGCAGGGTGACAAACTGCCTGTTTCCGCCTTTGAGCCGGACGGCATAGTCCCCCTTGGCACCACAGCCTGCGAAAAACGCGGCGTGGCCATCAGTGTGCCGGAATGGCAGCCTGAAAACTGCATCCAGTGTAACCAGTGCGCCCTTGTTTGCCCGCACGCCGCCATTCGCCCCGTGCTGGCTGCCCCGGAAGAACTGGAACACGCCCCTGCCTCCTTTGTCACCAAGGATGCCATTGGCAAAGAACTGAAGGGCCTGCAATTCCGTATGCAACCCTATGTGCTGGACTGCCAGGGTTGCGGCTCTTGCGCCAGTGTTTGCCCTGCTAAGGAAAAAGCCCTTATTATGAAGCCTCTGGAAACCCAGAAGGATATTCAGGTGGCTAACCTTGAATTTGCCACCACCCACATCACCCTCAAGGATGATCTGGTGGATCGCTTCAGCCTCAAGGGTTCCCAGTTCCAGCAACCGCTTCTGGAATTCTCCGGCGCATGCGCTGGCTGTGGCGAAACCCCGTATGCCAAACTTATCACCCAGCTTTTTGGCGAACGTATGATTATCGCCAATGCCACGGGCTGTAGCTCCATCTGGGGTGGTTCTGCTCCTGTTACCCCCTACTGCCAGAACAAAGATGGCTTTGGCCCTGCGTGGGGTAACTCCCTGTTTGAAGACGCCGCGGAATACGGCCTTGGTATCCACGATGCCTACACCCAGCGCCGCAATAAACTGGAAGCAGAACTTAAAGCCGCCCTTGAATTGCCCGGCATGGACGCAGAACTGCAAAAAGCCATTAATAACTGGCTGGCCAAGAAAGACGACCCTGCCCTTTCCCGCCAGTATGGCGACGAAATCCTTGACCTTGCGGACTCCTTCCCGCCCCTTTATGGTGTTTGGGAACAGTCCGACCTCTTCACCAAAAAATCCTTCTGGATCTTTGGCGGCGACGGCTGGGCCTATGATATTGGTTACGGCGGCCTGGACCACGTTCTTGCCAGTGGCGCAAATGTGAATGTTCTGGTTATGGACACAGAAGTGTATTCCAACACAGGCGGCCAGGCTTCCAAGTCTACCCCGCTCGGCTCTGTTGCCAAATTCGCCGCAGCAGGCAAACGCCAGAAGAAAAAGGACCTTGGCCGTATGGCTATGACCTATGGTTATGTCTATGTGGCCAGTGTCAGCATGGGCGCGGATATGCAGCAGGTGCTTAAAGCCCTGAAAGAAGCAGAAGCGTACCCTGGTCCTTCCCTTATTATCGCTTACGCCCCCTGCATTAACCAGGGTATACGCAAGGGTATGGGCAAGAGTATGGAAGAAGCCAAACTGGCCGTTAAATCCGGCTACTGGCCCTTGTACCGCTTTAACCCCCAACTTGCAGGCGAAGGCAAAAATCCCTTTATTCTTGAATCTAAAGACCCAGACGGCACACTGGACGAATTTTTGCTTGGCGAAAACCGCTACGCACAACTTGAACAGGCATGGCCGGATACAGCCAAACAACTCCGCGCAACTCTTGCGGATGAACAAAAAGAACGCTTCGCCCTGTATAAAAAAATGGCGGAGTAAGAACGGAGTAGGAAGAGTTTGGGGGAATGGCGAGACTCACAGATGACGCTCGACCCCGCGTCCTGCGGGGCACTCGCTCTCGCTTCGGCGGGCAAAGCCCGACCTTGC
>CAZJOG010000251.1:0-3020 GCA_964547565.1 uncultured Desulfovibrionaceae bacterium | reverse complement strand
GTAGATATATGCCGCAGAGCCACTGCGGAATATTACGGTATTGTAAAGAACCTGGCCGCTGCGGGCATACGCCATGGCACTTCTGGCGTCGCTTACTCCTCCCGTAATAGAAACGACATCCCCGCCGTCCATAATAACGGTATTGTGCCGCACCTCACCGCTGCTGGCTGGGCTGTCGAGGCTTATACTGTAACTGGACGCGCCATAAATCTCCTTTAAGTTATCGCCCGGGCCAATGGTTACCTGCCCACCGGAAATAGCTTGCCCTGTGTTACTGTATATACCAGTATAATCGCCGGGGGAAGGAATATTGACAGTGCCCCCGCTGGCCGCACGGGCGGCAGGGGCCAGAGCCAGATGCACAGCCATAACCAGCCCCAGAGCCATACGCAGGGAAAAAAAGAATGTGTGGGATTTAAAGGGCAAAATAGCCGTTTTGGTACAGAAAATTTTTTTCATCATAGACCGCTCCAATGGTGTGTGTAAGGGAAACAGCTATGTGCAAGACCATAAGGAATTTAGTATTGTTTTCCCAGAAGTTCTGTACGTTCCTGATTTTCCCGTTCAATTTTTTCGCGGATAATAGCGCGTTTTTGGGTTTCCAGCACAATCTTATCAATCCGGAGTTCTTGTTGTCTGTCCAGTGTTTTAAACGCAAGCCCTATCTGGCCGGGTTCTACCCGCATGACCCGTGCGGGTATTTCTGTAGAAATAAGGCGGTCTGCCAGAAAAAGGTGAAGTGTCACTTCATCGCCACGGGCTAAGGAAGAGTCTGGTATATCAAAGCTTAATCCCCCTGCGCTTATGTCATCCACTTTATAGCGGGTATCATAATCATCATTCATAGCGGCGGTAAGGCCCGGCAAAGTTGCACGGAAGGCATTGCGCTTAAATTGCACATTCTCCGGCTCAGCCAGTACAAAAAAGAACGGATTACTTATACTGGGTGCGCTCATGAAGCCCCCTGCACTTTCTTTTCCAGTTCAAATTCAACGCGGCGGTTACGGGCCCTGTTTTCTTCGTTGGTGTTGGGGTATAAGGGGTTTAAATCTCCCATGCCGGTGGCTGTAAGGCGTACAATAGGCACACCCGCGTCTACATACCAGCGCAGCACATTAACAGCCCGCAGAGCAGAAAGCTCCCAGTTATCTCTGTAGCGGGCATCTGGCGGAATGGGGGAATCGTCCGTGTATCCTTTTATGGCAATAGTCATATCCCTGTGCTCACGAAAAACTTCCAAAAGTGCGTTAAGCGAGGCCCCAGCTTCCGGGCTTAAGTATTCAGATCCGGGCCCAAAAAGTACATCACCGGGTACAGTCAGGGTTATGGTGCCATCTTCCAGCACCGCGCTTACCTGACCTTCCACACCCTGGGTGGTAATAAAACTTTTTATTTCATTAAAAGCAAGACGCTGAGATTCTAACAGCTCTTCCCGCATACGCATAAATTCCACCATAGCGGCGGTTTCCACTTCCTCCGGGGTGGGGGTGGCTTCAATATTTTTATCCTGGCTACCGCCAAACGTGTCCCGCATAGAACTGAACGCGCTGTTAAAACGCTCTGTTTCAATGGTGGACATAGAAACAAGCAATATAAAAAAGGTAAGCAAAAGCAGGGAAATATCGGCAAATGTACCTAACCAGGAATCGCCGCCGCCGCCTTCATCATCGTCTTCATCTAAATCAACAGCCATAGTATGCTCCTGACCTATTTGGCTTCAGTCTTCCGTGTCTTGGGAGGCAGGAAAGAAGAAAGTTTTTCGTACACAAGGCGCGGGTTATTATTTTCCAGAATAGATTTTGCCCCTTCAAAAATAATAAGAAGGTTCAGTTCTTCCTGTTTACTGCGGGCTTTAAGCTTTGCCCCAAGGGGCAGGAAAATAAGGTTGGCCAGCATGGAACCGTAAAATGTGGTGATAATGGCAATAGCCATGGCAGGGCCAAGGCTGGAGGGGTCGGAAAGCTGCCCAAGCATTTGCACAAGACCAATAAGTGTACCTATCATACCCATGGCAGGGCCCAGGCTGCCTGCGCGTTCAAACACGGAAATACTAATATTATGCCGCCTTCTCATGGAGGCTATTTCAATACTCATGGTGTCGCGTATCAGTTCAGGGTCTGCGCTGTCTGCAATAAGCTGGGTGGCTTTTTTTAAAAGGGCATTATCTGTCTGCACCCTTTCCAGTGCCAAAAGACCTTCTCTGCGGCTTATTTCAGCGATTTTAATAATGGTATCCACAACTTCCGCGGGCTGCACCTGCTTGCTGATAAATGTTTTGGATGCGGCACGCATGGCCTGCATCACTTCTTCCAGCGGAAAACTTATCAGCAGTGCGGCAAAGGACCCCCCTATAACAATCATGGCGCTTGGAAGGTCAAGAAAGCCGGCTGGGTCCGGGCCAATAAGAATAGACCCAAACACCAGGCCAAAGCCTGCCAAAATTCCGGTAAGAGTTGCTATATCCATATGTTACCCTGTGCCAGCATGCATGGTTTTGTATCACCAGGAAAGCATGTTGCTTATATATGTTAATCGCCCAAAAGTCCAGTTGTTTATTAGCTGCCCAACAGTCTGGATTTGCCTTATTTCTTTTATCGGCAAATTTTACTGGAAGTTTTGGGCAGTCTGGTATATTCTTTGCCCCACGTTAAAAAAACAGCCTTAACATAAGGATTTATTGTGAGTAATACTTTTGTCCGAAACCAGTCCCTGCGTAATGTTGCCATTATTGCCCACGTTGACCATGGCAAAACCACCCTTGTGGATGCCTTATTTAAACAAAGTGGTATGTTCCGTGCCGACCAGCACATGGATGACCGCATTATGGACAGCATGGAGCTGGAGCGGGAACGTGGCATTACCATTGCCGCAAAAAACTGCGCCGTTACCTGGCGTGATGTGCGCATTAACATTATTGATACCCCCGGCCACGCCGACTTTGGGGGAGAAGTAGAGCGCGCCCTTTCTATGGCAGATGGTGCCATTCTTCTTGTGGACTCTTCTGAAGGGCCCTTGCCCCA
>CAZJOG010000250.1:0-3061 GCA_964547565.1 uncultured Desulfovibrionaceae bacterium | reverse complement strand
TTTCCGCCATGTTATACAAAAAAATAAAAGTTCTTTTTGGAGAGGGGGTGGGGGTTTGGGGGAGGGGGAGTACCTTTTTCTTTCAAGAAAAAGGTATCTCCCCCTCCCCCAAACCTCTATCTCGTCTCCACAACAGGCAAGGGGGTGCCCATGGCAAGGCGGGCGCTTGTATAACCGGGTAAATGTGTGACTTCTTCGCCCAGCCATGATGGGTTTTGGAAAAATTCGTCCACGCTGTTAAGCTCTATTTCTGCGAGCAGAAGGCCCACGTGTGGCTGGTGGAATTCGTCCACTACCCATTCTTTCCCGTACACGGTGAGGCAGTGGCGGGTTTTGACCAGTTTTTCCTGGGGGGCGAGGGAGTTTAAGAGTGCCTGGGCTTCCTCTGGTGGGAGGGGGTATTCAAATTCGTCTCTGGCGAGGCGGTCTTCAGAGCGGGCAAGTTTGATAGTAAGAACACCAAGGGGAGCAGCATTTGGGAGGGTGATGGAGCGTACCCGCACAACGCGGCCTTCTGAGCGGGCAATATAGCCTTGCTGAAAAAGCATAGGTTTGGCGAGGGGCAACCCCTCTTTTTCCCAAACATCTTGTTTAACAAGAAATTTTCTTTCTATTTCGCGTTGGTGGGCCATGGGGGGTGTTTCCCTGTAAGGGTGGTTTTGGCGTAGGGGGGGGGAGAGTGGCTTTGGTAAGGGGGTAAAAAACAGGGGGCTGTGAGCCCCCTGGAGATATGCGTAGGTTATTCCGCGTTTTTCGCGTCGGGGGCTTCGTCATCAAAGTGCTGTTTGAAGAGATCGCCAAGGGTATTGCCAAGGTCGGCGGAGCCGCTTCGGTAATCCTTGCTCTTTTTACGCTCTTCTTCTTCTTTGCTTTGTTTGATGGAAAGGCCGAGGCGTCGTTCATCCGCGCTTACGTGGATGATTTTAGCTTCAATGGAATCGCCTTCTTTATAAAGTTCTGTGGGGCTTTTGACTTTTTTGCCAAGTTCGGTGACATGGATAAGGCCTTCAATGCCTTCTTCCACTTCCACAAACAGGCCAAAGTCTGTCACATTGGTGATAATACCTGTGACAGTGTTACCCACAGGGTAACGGCTGGGCACGCTGGCCCACGGGTCTTCGGAAAGTTGTTTCATGCCCAGGGTAAACTTTTCGTTTTCCTGGTCCACGGTAAGCACTTTCGCTTGGACAACGTCGCCCACTTTGAACATTTCGCTGGGGTGGCGCAGTTTTTTGGTCCAGGAGATGTCGGAGACGTGGATAAGGCCGTCAATGCCATCTTCAATACCAATAAACATGCCGAATTCGGTGATATTTTTGATAACACCTTCAAGTATGGTGCCTTCGGGGAAGCGTTCGCCCACCAGTTCCCACGGGTTGGGTTTCACTTGCTTCATGCCGAGGGATATGCGTTTTTTGTCGCTGTCCACGCCAAGGATAACCACTTCCACTTCGTCGCCCTGGTGTACCATTTGGGAGGGGTGGCGCAGTTTACGGGTCCAGGACATTTCAGAAATGTGCACAAGGCCTTCCACGCCGCTTTCCAGTTCCACAAAGACGCCGTAGTCCACAAGGTTGGTGACTTTGCCGGTGTGGTGGCTGTTTTCGGGGAAGCGGTCTGTGATGTCATGCCATGGGTCAGGCACAAGCTGTTTAAGGCCGAGCGAGACTTTTTGGTTGTCCTTGTCGAAGGAGAGCACTTTCAGTTCCAGGTCCTGGCCCATAGCCACCATTTCACGGGGGTGGCGGATGCGTTTCCAGGACATGTCTGTGATGTGCAGAAGGCCGTCTAAGCCGCCAAGGTCAACAAACACGCCGTATTCGGTGATGTTTTTAACCTTGCCTTTAACGGTCTGGTCTTCGGCCAGGGTAAGCAACAGGCTGCCACGCTTGGTTGTGCGTTCTTCTTCCAGAAGCACACGGCGGGAGACAATAACATTGCTGCGGCGGCGGTTAATTTTAAGAACACGGAATTCGTATTCCTGGTTAACCAGAGCGTCCATATCGGGCACAGGGCGTAAATCCACATGGGAACCGGGCAAAAAGGCTTCCACCCCGCCAAGATCCACTGTATAGCCACCCTTGATACGGCGGGTGATAATACCTTTTACTATGCCGTTTTTTTCCAGCACTTCGTCAAGCTGGTCAAAAAGCTGCATACGCTTGGCCTTGTCAAAGGAAAGCGTAATGGTGCCATCCACGTCGTTTTTACGCGCAACAAAGACGTCAACCTTATCGCCCACTTGTACGGTCAGGTTGCCCGCGGCATCGCGAAATTCGGAAGCAGGGATTTGCCCTTCTGACTTGAAGTTCACGTCTACGAGCACAGTATCTTCGTCAACGCGAACAACTTCGCCTTTGACTATGGAGCCTTCTTCCAGGTCCCCAAAATCTGTGGAAAGATAGTTTTCCAGCGCGCTCTCAAAATTTAATTCATTTTCCATGGTGTCATTGGCACTCGCCATAGCTGTCCTCCAAGCCTCTCTCGCAGAATCTCCGCTTTGCATACAAAGCAGGCTTTTCTTAGTACCAGATTATTTTTTCGTTGACAAGGGACAAGAGGGTGATTTTTTAAAATAATACAGCCCTCCCACCGTTGAACAAAGACAGAGCCTTGCTTTGAGGGGAACAGAAAAAAAGCGGGATACCCAAAAGAAAATTACGGCTTCTGCGCCCGTATACCCGGAAAAACCCTGTGCCGTGCATCCTCTTTGTGAAAAAATGTGTAGTTTTGTGGTGTTATAGAAGCGGGTACTTCTTAGCCCTTCCCTACGCAAAAATACACAAACCCACGCTCTGTTATAACTTCAGGGTTATACAGGTTGCGGCCGTCAAAAAGAAGCGGGGTTTTCATGCTGGCTTTGAGTTTGTCAAAATCCGGGTTTTTAAACTCATTCCACTCTGTTATCACAAGCAGGGCATCCGCCTGTTCGCAGGCTTTATAGGCATCTGGCACAATATGGAACAGTTTATTTTCCTTAAATATTTCTGCCGCGTTTTCCGCTGCCACAGGGTCATACGCAAAAACTTCCATGCCTGCGCCTGTAAGACTGCTCACAATC
>CAZJOG010000249.1:0-3066 GCA_964547565.1 uncultured Desulfovibrionaceae bacterium | reverse complement strand
GGTGCAGGGGCGCTTGCCCCTGCCGGGGGGGTCTGGGGGGCGAGCAGCCCCCCAGCCGTGCCGCTTGCGGCCTTTTGGCAAAGCTTGACCTTAGCCGAGGGAAGGGATATAAAAACCGACACCGTTTTATTTGTCTTTTCACCTGTTGTATAGGTGCAGGTGTTGATTATTTCCGGCCGCAGGTGGCCGGCCATGGGGCGTATATATGTCAATAAATGCTGATATTCCAGAAGCAAGCCTTGCTGTTGCAGAGTTTAAGCCCAGTGATTTTTTACGCACGCGCATCCGGGAGGATATGGCTTCTGGGCGTTTTGGGGGCAGGGTAGGCACACGTTTTCCGCCTGAGCCGAATGGGTATTTGCATATTGGCCATGCAAAGTCTATCTGCCTGAATTTTGGTTTGGCGGAGGAATTTGGCGGCACGTGTAATTTACGGTTTGACGATACAAATCCCACAAAAGAAGATGTAGAGTATGTGGATTCTATAAAGGAAGATGTTGCCTGGCTGGGTTTTAAGTGGACGGGCGAGCCGCATTTTGCTTCGGATTATTTTGAATTGCTGTATGCCTGGGCGGAGAAGCTTATTTTAGACGGCAAGGCGTATGTGGATAATCTGGATGCGGATGAGATCCGCGCTATGCGCGGCACGCTGACGGAGCCGGGCAAGCCTAGTCCGAACAGGGAAAGGCCACGGGAAGAGAGTTTAGATTTATTCCGTCGTATGCGGGCGGGTGAGTTTAAAGATGGGGAGTATGTACTGAGGGCGAAGATAGACATGGCTTCGCCCAATGTTATTATGCGGGACCCCACGTTGTATCGTATTCGCCATGCAACTCACCACAGGACGGGGGATGCGTGGTGTATATACCCCATGTATGATTTTACGCATTGCCTGTCTGACTCTATAGAAAAAATCACGCATTCCATTTGTACATTAGAGTTTGAGAATAATAGAGAACTGTATGACTGGGTGCTTGACACGCTGGATGTTTTTCATCCTCAGCAAATAGAGTTTGCCCGGCTGCAAATGACGTATACGGTGCTTTCCAAGCGTAAGCTTATCCATCTTGTAGAAGGTGGGTTTGTGGGTGGCTGGGATGATCCGCGTATGCCTACAATAAGTGGTTTAAGAAGGCGTGGATACACACCGGAAGCTATACGGGAATTTTGTGCCCGCATAGGTGTTGCACGGGCGGCAGATTCCGTAGTGGATTATGGCACTCTGGAGTTTTGTGTAAGGGAACATTTAAACACTATCACGCCGCGTTGTATGGCAGTGCTTGATCCTATTAAGGTGACGCTTATTAATTATCCGGAAGGGAAGGAAGAAGAGCTGGAAATGCCTTTACACCCTGACGATATACGCTTTGGTACAAGAAAAGCTATGTTTGGGCGGCACTTGTATATAGAGCGCGAAGATTTTCGGGAAGATGCACCTAAAAAATTTCACCGGCTTACTGTAGGCGCGGAAGTGCGTTTACGGTATGCGTATTATATTACCTGCCGGGAAGTGATAAAAGATGCGGCAGGTAATGTAGTGGAGCTGCTTTGTGAATACGACCCTGCCACAAAGGGTGGAGACTCGGCAGATGGCCGCAAGATTAAGGGCACATTGCACTGGGTAAGTGCACCCCATGCCAAAAAAGCGCAGGTGCGTCTTTACGAGCAATTGTTTACGCTGGAAAATCTGGGGGATATGGAAGAAGGCCGTGAGTTTACGGACTATCTGAACCCGCAATCCCTTACAGTTGTAGAAGCGGCAATTGAACCGTATCTGGCCAGCCTTCCTGTGGGAAGCCGTGTGCAGTTTGAGCGTTTGTGCTACGCCTGTGTGGATAAAGATTCCACGCCGGAGTTGCCGGTCTTTAACCGCACCGTAACCCTGAAGGATACATGGGCAAAAGTGGAAAAAAGCATGGCATAAGCCGGAGGCATGTATGGAATTTTTAGGAAAAGCACTCACTTTCGATGATGTTTTACTCGTCCCGGCCTACTCGGAAGTAACGCCGGATTTGGTGGATGTTTCCGCCTATCTTACGCCTTCCATACGCCTCAAAATCCCTTTTCTTTCAGCGGCTATGGATACGGTTACGGAATCTGCCATGGCTATTTCTCTTGCCCGTCACGGTGGCATTGGTATTGTCCATAAAAATATGGATGTCCCGCGCCAGCGTCTGGAAGTGGAGAAAGTCAAAAAATCTGAAAGCGGCATGATTTTAGACCCTGTCACTATAGAGCCGGAAGACAGTGTCAGCTCGGCCCTCAGCCTTATGCGCGATTTTAGGGTTTCCGGCCTGCCTGTTGTCAAAAATGGCGGCCTTGTGGGTATCCTCACTAACCGCGATGTGCGGTTTGTGGAAGACCCCGACAAAACCCTGGTTTGCGAAGTGATGACCCGCGATAATCTTGTCACTGTTCCCATGGGCACCACACTGGAAGAAGCCAAGGCCCACCTGCACCAGCACCGCATTGAAAAACTTCTGGTAGTGGATGAGCAGCGCCGCCTGCGTGGGCTTATTACCATGAAAGATATTGATAAAGTCCAAAAATACCCCGATGCCTGCAAGGACGAAAACGGCCGCTTGCGTGTGGGGGCCGCTATTGGTGTTGGCAAAGACTGCGAATACCGAGCGTCCGAACTTTTAGCCGCAGGCGCGGATGTTCTGGTTTTGGACTCTGCCCACGGGCATTCCAAAAATATATTGGACGCTGTTGCCATGGTGCGCGGCGCATTCCCCCATTGTCAGCTTATCGGCGGCAATGTGGCCACCTACGAAGGCGCAAAAGCCCTTATCAAAGCCGGGGTAGATGCCGTAAAAGTGGGCATTGGCCCGGGTTCTATCTGCACCACCCGCGTTGTCTCTGGCGTAGGTGTGCCGCAAATTACCGCCATTATGGAAGCCGGCCGCGCTGTGCGCGAGGCAGACGCCTGCCTTGTGGCAGACGGTGGCATTAAATACTCCGGTGATGTTGTCAAAGCTTTGGCAGTAGGCGCTAATACGGTTATGATGGGCAGCGTGTTTGCCGGTACAGAGGAAAGCCCCGGCGAAACTATGCTATACCAGG
>CAZJOG010000248.1:0-3080 GCA_964547565.1 uncultured Desulfovibrionaceae bacterium | reverse complement strand
CTGTCCACTGGCCCACTAATTCATCTATCACAACACTGCCCGGGTCTTTTTTGCCAAGAAGAATTTCCGCGCGGGTGCAAACACAGGTACCCAGTGCAAAAAGCAAAACAAGAAGAACAATACGCCATGGCAGGGAGAGGGGGAGAAAAAGAAAAGGGGCCAGAAGAATAGCCGCAAAAGAACCCACTGTGCCGGGCGCAAAGCGGCTGATACCGCACGGCCAAAGCTGCGCAAGGGCAAGGGTGGCCCTGTCTTTTACAGAAAGGGCAGGGCAAGGTTTGGCGCTGATGGGGCTTGTGGTATCGGGCATACTTATTTCACGGTTTTTCCAATAGAAAATGCTCTGCCAAGAAAAGCGCCAAGGCCAAAATATTCGCGTGTCAGGGGGCTAAATAATATGGGCTTAATGGATTCAGGGATAGGCAAACCTGCGGTGGAAAGCATAGACTTTTCCACTTTAATATCCATAACTTCGCCCACAAACTGGGTGTGAGAACCTATTTCCAGCGTGTGCCTGAGGGCCATTTCCAACACAACAGGGCACTCGGCGGCATAGGGGGCATCCACATGATCCGCTGTAAGGGGTGTCCATTGCAGACGCTCAAATTTATTGAGTTTATCTTCCATCTCCCCTTCCTCTCTGTGGGAGGAAGGCGCACCTGTAATAGTGCCGGCAAGATCTGCCTTGGCAACCTGACTTTCAGACGGCAGGTTTATGGTAAAAGCCTTACGTTCCAAAATGGCATGGTGTGTCCATGTGGCACGCCGGAGGGAAACAGCCACACATGGCGGCTGGGAGGCGCAAATACCTCCCCAGGCGGCGGTCATAAGGTTGGGTCTGTCAAACTCATCGTACACGCCAATAAGCAGAACAGGCGCAGGAAGTAAAAACGGGTGCGCACCTATGGATATAAGCATATTCCCTCACGTATACAGGATACAACAAAAAACATCAGCCTTGGGGCGGTAAAGGCAGGGGGCGGTTAACCGTTGGCCTGCCGGGGATTTCCGCTATTTTTTCTGCCAGGGCCATAATAGTATTGGCGTAGATGTTCAGATTATTATAGCGTTTAAGCACTTTGCGGCGATCCGCAATAGCCGTTGTGTCCTCTTTCCAGCCGTGTTTGGATAAATACAGACTAAGGCTAAAAATAGCATCTGCGGGGTTAAAAAGGTCAATAATACCGTCCTCATTCCCATCATCCGCATAGGGGGCAAGGTTGGAAGGCATAAACTGGCACAGGCCAATGGCGCCATAAAAAGAGCTGGGCACTTCAAGGGGGTCTATGCCGTTTTCCATACTGTAGCGTAAAAGCGCCCGAAGCTCATTATACGCCCAGGTGGATTTATCCTGCATGCGCTCACTCACCCAATCCATACGCTTGTCCACATCTGGCAGTTTGGAAATCCAGTCTGGGATAAATTCCGGGCTGGTGGAGGCAGCCATACTGGCCAGAGTTTCAAAAGCATTGTGTTTGCCCAGATAATCCCCCAGGCGTGTTTCTACAAAAAGTAAAGAAACGGCTATTTCCTTGGGAACTTTGTATTTTTCTTCCGCTGCTTCAAAATACTCCGCATAGGTATTCAGAAAATTGCGGCAACGGCGGGCATTGGCATCTGTCACCACCCCTTTGTACCAGGGTTTGGGAATAGCCGATGTGCTGGGCTCTGTGTCTTGCTGGGAAGGTTTTTTAGGCTTGCGGATAAACGCATTGGTGTAAAGTTCTTCTACTTTACGGCCCATAGGTTCCTGCGAGGGGGCAGGGCCAAGGCGCACAAAAAGATATTCTATTTCCGGCCCTTCAATACCATCGCCTGCAAGGCGCGTTAAAAGCGGCAGCCATACTTCTGCAAGATCCAGATTCACCATGGGTATACCATCGTCCTGCAGTTCCAGCTGTTCTGTTAAATTTTCTGGCTGACTGGTAACACTGGCAGGGGGGGCTGACTGGACAGCAGAAATTTCTTCAGGCTGGACACGCGCACAGGAACCCATCACAAAAAAAACAGGAAGTGCAAGCAGCAAGCGGAAAAAAGAAAATTTGGTCATACTCACCCTTATGTTTTTTGGAGCGTCCAGGCCACTCTGCCAAGTAAACATTCAAGCAGAGTAGAAAAAGGCCAAAAAGTTTGAGGCTGGGGCAGTCCTTCCAAGGAAAGAATAAAGGTTCCAAACTCCTTTGTCTGGATGGGACGCCGAAAAATAACCCCTTCATGCGGCATACAAAATGCGTACAGCAAGCCGGACTGGAGGGATTGGCTTGTGGTATCCACACCTATAAAAGCGCCGTGCTGTATGGCAGGGGCCAGAGAAAAGGTATCAATATGGAAAATATGTATGCCATCCATGGCAAAATAACGGGGCAGACGAATTTCATGTTTTTTGATAAAGCAGGGCTGGTTAACCGGGCCTTTGTATAAGGTACTCCAAACAGGCAAAATGACTGTTTCCGTAAGCGCAGCTTCCGTAAAAGCTTCGTGGGAAATAAAACCGTGCCAGACATTATCCGCTTCTTTTTTTGCGCCAGATGCCAGAGGCGGAGACTTTTCCTGCAAAATATCCTGCGAAGAATCCGTAAAAGAATTTGGCAGAAAGGTTGCATGGGAAAAATTAAATGTTTCCAAGGGATAACGCTCCCCCTGGTTTGCAGAAACCTGGGGGAGCGTTTTAAAGAAGGGAGAAGGGGTATCCGCCACCGTTGGCTGCGAAGAAGGCGGGGTAATAAGCAGGGAAGTGGCGTTTTGTACTTCCGCATCATGCTTCAGATACATGGGCCCTTTTTGGAAACGTAACCAGTCGGGGCTTAGGCCAAATTTATCATAAAGCTTTATGTACCAGTCCGCAGGAACAGAACCACGTTTTTTCGCATCCGAAATTGTGGATTGGCTTATTTCAAGCGCAAGGGCCAGGTCGTTCTGGGTACGGGCGCCTAGTGCTTGCAAGATCCGCTCATACACTTCGGAGAACACAAGTATCCTGCCGTTTCTGTTATTGTAAAGGGTTAGGAATGGGGTTTTCCGGGGTAATCAGAATTCGCGTATTGGCACCCCATGATTTGCGCATGGCGTCCAACCCTCGG
>CAZJOG010000247.1:0-3094 GCA_964547565.1 uncultured Desulfovibrionaceae bacterium | reverse complement strand
TGCTGCCATAAGTATGGGTGGCCTTGGCGGTGGCGCGGCTGCTTTTAGTATGAAGGGCAATATCCAGCAGGATGGCAGCCTTTTTTGCACGGGCGACCAAATAGCCGCTGGCATAAGTCAATTTGGCCATACCCACGGGGGCATTACTCCGGGCGGAGGCAATACGGGAGTACCAGAATGAAATACCGTAAATTAGATACGGATGGCGATATGCTTTTTGGCCACGGCCATGCAGATTATCTACAAAATTCGCCAGAATGTGTGGCGCAAGCCGTGGCTACACGCCTTCGCCTTTTGCGGGGGGAATGGTTTTTGGATTTGACAGAAGGCACACCCTATGCCCCCGCCATTATGGGCAAACACACAAAAAGCACCTACGACTTTGCCATTCGAGAAAGAGTGCTTGAAACAGAAGGCGTGACGGGAATTGATGAATACCAGAGTATATTTGACGGCGAAACTCGCACGCTTACGGTAAATATTCGCATTTCTACAAATTACGGGCAAATGACCCTTCAAGAAATATTTTAGGCAGGATGTAATGTAATGGCAATGCAGGCGTTTATTGACGAAAACGGTATCCATATCCCAAGTTACCCAGAGGTGCTGGAAGACTTAAAAAACGCCTTCCGCGCCATTTACGGGCAAGATGTGTATTTAGAGCCTGACAGCCAGGAAGGGGCGCTTTGCGCTGTTTTTGCGCTTAGGCAGTACGATTGTTTTACCCTTGCAGCAAGTGTGTACAACTCCTTTTCCCCTTCCACCGCGCAGGGGGTTGGGCTTTCAAGTGTGGTAAAAACCAATGGCATACGCAGGCAAATGGCGGGGTATTCCCAAGTAGATTTACGCCTTATTGGGCAAGCGGGTACTGTTATTTCACACGGCATAGCGGCAGATGAAGCAGGGCAACGCTGGCTCTTGCCGGAACAAGTTATTTTTCCGCTTCAAGGGGAAATAACTGTTACAGCAAGAGCAGAAGAACTTGGGGAAATACGCGCCGCGCCGGAAGAAATACACATAATAGCCACCCCCACCCGTGGCTGGCAGACGGTTACAAACCCATTAGCCGCGCAGGCTGGAGCAGCCGTGGAATCAGACGCAACCCTTCGCCAGCGGCAAAAAATAAGCACAGCCCTGCCTTCCTTATCAGTGTTTGATGGCACGGCGGGCGCGGTGGCTTCCCTTTCTGGTGTTACCCGCTCCCGTGGGTATGAAAACGATACAGACACCCAGGATGCCAATGGCCTTCCCCCTCATTCCATAAGCTTTGTGGTAGAAGGCGGGGATACTTTGGCCATTGGCGAGGCTATTGCGCATAAAAAAGGCCCTGGTTGTGGTACGTTTGGGGATACCTTTGTGGAAGTGCGGGATAAACACGGCACACCAAGCACAATACGCTTTTTTAGGCCACCTATTTTAGACGCCGCCGTGTTTATACGCATACGGCCACTTACAGGGTACTTGGCCACAACCGGCTTGGCTATCTGCCAAAATGTGGCAGACTATATCAATAACCAAGCTATAGGGGAAGATATTCTGCTTTCCAAGCTTTATACGCCCATAAATGCCGCAGAACCCAACCCAAGCCAACGTAGTTTTGATGTGCTGGAGCTTTCCCTTGGTTTAAAAAATGGTGAGGTTTTGCCGCAAAACCTTTTGGTAGCGTTTAACGCCGCTGCGGCGTGTGCTGTGGAAAATGTGACCCTGCAGGAGTTCTAAAATGGACGCATACACAAACCTTGTCCCTTCACAGCATAGTCAAAAGCCGCGTTTTATGGCCACGCTCAAAGCGGTGCTTGCCCCCTTGGAAAAAGCAGCAGACTTACTCCATGAACTCCGCACGGCTTTTGATTTAGATACCGCAACAGGCAAACAATTAGACGCTGTGGGTGTGCGTGTGGGGCGAACACGTTATTTAAACACCCCCTTAGAAAACGTGTATTTTAGCTGGAATACGGAAAAGGTGGGCTGGGGGGAAGGTGTGTGGAAAGGAAAATTTGACCCCGAAAATGGCCTTGTTGCCTTACCGGATGATATTTTCCGTATGTTGCTCAAAGCCAAAGTGGTTGCCAACAGGTGGGACGGCACAACCACGGGCGCGTATGAAGCGTGGGAAATAGCCTTTTCTGATATTGGCAGCACCATACTTATACAGGACAACCAAGACATGAGCATGGTGGTGGGCATTGCAGGCATGCCGCTTAACCCCGTATTTGAACAGCTTTTATTGCAAAACTATGTCCCCCTAAAGCCGGAAGGTGTGCGCATAAAGTGGTACATGGTTACACCAGATGGCGGGCCTTTATTTGCGTGGAATTGTGATAGCCCTGCTTTAGCTGGTTGGAATAAAGGCCGCTGGCCAAATAAACTTACACCCCAAGAGCAAGAATAAAAGGAGATTAATATGCCACTCAAAGACGGCGCTATAAATGAAATTTTGCCCTTTGCAGGGGAAGCCCTTGTAGAAACAGGGGATATTATTTCTATTGAAGCCTATGCTGCGCACCCTTTGCGCAAACGCGGACATGTGCCGGGTATTGCCCTTAGGGAATTGCAAAACAGGGAGGCACGGCAAGCCACGCATATGGCAACTGGTCTTGCCCAGTTTATCGCAAACCGCTATGCACCTGGCGTGCTGGATAATGGCGATATAGACGCGCTGGAGACGGGCCTCACCGCAGCACTTGCGGCATCGTGGGGCTGGTTGGAAACTATTAATTACAACGCCCCTTGGCCAGTTATTTACCCGCCCACAAAAGAAGGCAAAATATACCTGTGTCTATTACCCAGTGGGCCAGATGTGGCTGGTGTTGGCGCAAAAATCCCCGGGGAAGTGGGCAGTGCAAACTATTGGCTGGACTATGCGGATAGCATAGAGCCAAAGGTAGATGGCAGCACTATCATTAATATGGATGGTATTCTGTCTGCTAATACCAGCCTTTTGCCAGTTGCAAATAAAATCCCTGTTGCAGGGGCAGATGGCAAGCTTGCCCCTGGCTGGGCAGATGGTTTTCCCGCAGGTACACGCCTTTTGTTTCAACAAACTGCTGCGCCTACAGGCTGGGTAAAAGAAACAGGGGCTGAATATAACGAC
>CAZJOG010000246.1:0-3141 GCA_964547565.1 uncultured Desulfovibrionaceae bacterium | reverse complement strand
GATTGGTGGGGAATGGGTCTCTGACGAGGGGCGTATTGACGATTGGCAATTGAATAGAATTGGATAAAAATACACAAAAAATTATTTTTTTCCACTTGCCAATACACAAAAAAATGTGTATAAATAAATCAACAAAAGCAAACAAAGGATGTGCTATGAAACCTCGCGACGTAATGGAGAAGCTGAAAGCGGCGGGGTGGACGGAAGGCAAAGGAATGGAGCATACCATTGAGGCGGTGAGCCCAAATGGCTACAGGGTTCCTATCTCAAACCACCCGTCCAAAGATATTCCGATAGGCACCCTGAAGAAAATCGAGCGACTTACTGGAGTAAAACTGAAATAAGAGGAGAATTCTCCCCGAAAAGGATATTGTATGAGCAAATACTACATTGCAGGCATTGTGCAGGAAAGTGTGGCAGATGGCGGAGGCTGGTCAGTTTATTTCCCTGATGTACCCCAAGTCGCGGCGGGCGGCGAGACGGTGGAGGAAGCCATTCACAACGCAACATCTGGTTTGTATATGGCTCTGCGAAGTTTGGCAGAGCAAAAAAATCCTATTCCAGATCCATCCGAATTGTACCTTGTTCAGAAAAAAGTTCGTGAAGAGCGCGAGCAGGATGGTTTACCTTATCCCGAAGATACAATCTACCAGTATATTCCCGCCCCCGACTTAGCGATGACTCCTGTTCGCCTAAACGTTTCTCTGCCCCATGCACTGGTGGAGGAAATGCGGCAGACGGAAAATCGTCTGGGGCTGACCCGTTCTGGTCTGATTGCCGCAGCAACGCGTGAGTTTATTGATAGACGTGAACATGCAATTTTTTAAATTCCTAAAAAAATATTCCGCTTCCACAGTAAAAACATAAAAAAACAAAGCGATCATAACCTTCGGCAGGAGAAATATATGTATTACACTGGTATTTTTATCCCTAATCACAAAACAGGTGTTTTTGATGTGAGCTTTGTAGAAATTTTAGGTTGTATTTCACAAGGTGATTATTTTGAAGACGCAATGTACATGGCGCAAGAAGCTCTCACTCTGCATGTTTCATCCATGATTGAAGATGGAGAGGTCTTGCCGACACCTGTTGACCACAAGGATGCCCGAAAAATATACAACGATTTTTTGGAAGAAGATGGGCCGTTGCCAGAAGATACCCAATTTCACTATGTTTTTTTCACACCAGAAATACCTGTGACAGAAGTGTCGGCACGGATTAATATTTCCATTCGCAAGAAATTGCTGGAAGATGTGGACGCTATGGCAGAAGAGCTTTATATGAGCCGATCCGGCTTTTTTTCGGCCGCCGCAAAACACTATGTAAACTATTGGCGAACTTAATTTTGACCCTCAAAAAACCTCAAATAACCTCAAAAAGCCTCAAATAGCCGTAAAAAACCTCAATGGGGTTCCCCTCACCCTAGTTTTCATGTAAGCCTCATGCAAAAGATACCCGTACTTTTGCATGAGGCTTTTTTATGGTTGGCTTCTGGCGTACACTTCACAACACCATGCTGGCATCGCTGAATAGCGGGGCTTTTTTGCAGTTTAATGGCTACACGGTGGCGGGGCGCACATTCCAATACCGTTCACTGGAAGAATTCCGCAACATCCTTGATTGGGTGGAAGAAGAAGCCGCTAAAGAAGAAGGCAAGCCCCTGTACAAAGGCCGCACCTACGCAGGCCAAGGGGGGCGTGGTTAATGCACACTGCCAATCGCCCTCACCGTATTTCCTCTTACCCAAAGCCACACGCCCGTATTGCTTCCCCGCAATCCCTGCCTCGCCGCGCCTTCCCTGCCTCATCGCTACCCGCTGCGCAAAAGTCTTTTGCCTCCACTTTTCGTTCTGGGTATGACGGGGCAGGTGCGTCCCGCCTTATTGGCAACTGGTTCCCTGCAAATCTTGATTTTAATCAGCTTATCGCCACCGCGTCCCCCAATCTTCGCAATCGCGTGCGGGATCTAGTGCGTAATTTTCCGCCTTTTGCCCGTGCGGTTAACGCCATTGTGGCCTTTACTGTCGGGCGTGGGGCGCGCTTCCAAAGCCTTGCTACTACTCCAGACGGTGATCCAGACTTTGCCCTGCGCCAGAAAATAGAAGACCGCTTCCGTGCGTGGATGGACAAGGCAGACATAACAGGCCACCTGCATTTTTACGAACTGCAACAGCTTGCCAAAAGGCAAGAATGTGAATGTGGGGAATGTATCGCCCGTTTTGCCAGCCCGCGCCGCAAGGGCCGCCACCCAGTAGCCGTGCAAATGTTTGAGCCTGAAAACTTGGCAGCTTGGGAAACGCATAACCGCGATGCGGAAACTGAAATTTTTCAAGGTATTGAGTACGATATTTATACGGGCGAACCCATCGCCTATCACTTCCAGCGCACAGAGGGCTGGCATGTGCAAAATACATGGCGCGAGCCTGCGGAAAATGTGCTGCACGCCTACCCCATGCAACGTCCGGGGCAAATGCGCGGTATTACCCCATTTGCCCCGGCGGTTATGTTGGCGCGGGATATGGGCGACTACACAGGCGCGGAAATTGATTCCGCAAAAATGGCCGCTAAATGGCTGGCAATGGTAAAAACAGGTGATCCAACTGGCTTTCAAATGGCCAGAATGCCCGGCCAAAGTAATGGCAGCCAACGTGATGATATTGAAGGCCTTGAAAACGCCATTATCGAATATTTGCGGGACGGTGAAGATATAGTTTTTGCGCCGGGTGCCCAGCGTCCAGGGGATAGCTTTGACCGCTTCACCCGTTTTGTGTTGCGTATGGTGTCCATCACTATGGATTTGCCTTACGAAATACTTTCCGGCGACTATACAAATATCAATTATTCCACGTCTAAGGCCAGCCGCAACGATTTTGCCATGTTTCTTGTGCCGCATCAGTTTCGCTTAGAAACGCATTTTGTGCGCCCAATCTATAAGCGTTGGCTGGATTACGAAGCCCTCACCCAAGATTATCTCAAGGGGTACTTTCTAAACCCCGATCGCTTTTTGCGGGCCATGTGGATTCCCGCTGGTATGCCAAGGATCAGGTTTTTGGCGATACACTGGTAGAGGATTTCAAGCTTCGTAAGTTCATCAAGCAGAAGCTCTATGCGGCCGGTATCCCGAGGATTGAGATCGAAAGGG
>CAZJOG010000245.1:0-3179 GCA_964547565.1 uncultured Desulfovibrionaceae bacterium | reverse complement strand
GTGGTACTCTTGATACCGCCGGTGTGGCTGATCGCCGCCAACGTCGTTCCAAATACGGCGCCAAACGTCCCAAGTCTTGATTTTTTTCAAGGTTGGCCATTTTTTCCCTTAAGCTTGTCCCCTCTTTGTGTGGACAAGCTTTTGCGGCATGTGCCGCGCTTATCTGCCGGGTGGTTCCTGGCACGATGCCTCAATTTGTAATGTGAACAACCCTGTTCACCAAGGAGACTCACCATGCCCCGTAAAGGCCCAGTTCCCAGAAGAGAAGTTTTGCCTGATCCTATTTACAACAGCCGCCTTATCGCGCGCTTTGTAAACCGCCTTATGTACAGCGGGAAAAAAGGCCCGGCAGAAACCATTACTTACAAAGCGCTTGAAATTCTTGGCGAAAAAACCGGTGAAGAGCCTTTGCGCGCTTTTGAAAAAGCCCTTGACAATGTCAAGCCCCATACAGAAGTTAAGTCCCGCCGCGTGGGCGGTGCCACCTACCAGGTGCCTATGGAAGTGCGCCCTGAACGCCAAATTTCCCTTGCCCTGCGCTGGCTTATCCATTACAGCCGCGCCCGTGGTGAAAAAGGTATGGTAGCCAAGCTTGCCGCTGAACTTCTGGATGCCTATAATGGCCGTGGCGGCGCTGTCAAAAAGAAGGAAGATGTCCTTCGTATGGCAGAAGCCAACCGCGCCTTTGCCCACTTCCGCTGGTAAGTATCCGGCATTACGCCGTTTTTATACAAATTGCCCCAAGGTGCCAAACCGGTTTTTGTTCCGCAAAAAACAGGTGGCACCTTTTGGTGATAATGGGATGAACCCCCATCAAACTTTTTGTGGAGCATACTGTGTCCAGATCTTTCCCGCTTGAAAAACAGCGTAATATTGGCATCATGGCCCATATTGACGCCGGCAAAACCACCACCACCGAGCGTATTCTCTTTTACACCGGCGTTTCCCATAAACTTGGCGAAACCCACGACGGCGAATCCACCATGGACTGGATGGCCCAGGAACAAGAACGCGGTATCACCATTACTTCCGCCGCCACCACCTGCCAGTGGGATGACCATACCATCAATATTATCGATACCCCCGGCCACGTGGACTTTACCATTGAAGTGGAACGCTCCCTGCGTGTGCTTGACGGCGCTGTTGCCGTTTTTGACGCAGTTGCAGGTGTGGAACCCCAGTCCGAAACCGTGTGGCGTCAGGCTAACCGCTACGGCGTGCCCCGTATCTGCTTTGTCAACAAAATGGACCGCATTGGCGCCAACTTCTTCCGTTGCGTGGATATGATCCGCGACCGCCTTAAAGCCAAACCTATTATCCTGCAAATCCCCATTGGGCAGGAAGACCACTTTGAAGGCGTTGTGGACCTTGTGACCGGCCGTGCCATCAAATTCAACAAAGAAACCAAGGGTTCCGACTACTGGGAAGAAGATATCCCCGCCAACCTTTTGGATATGTACGAAGAAAAACGCCTGGAAATGATGGAAGCCGTGGCCGAAGAAGATGAAGCCCTCCTGAACAAATACCTGGAAACAGGCGACCTCACCAAAGAAGAAATTATCGCCTGCGTGCGTAAAGCTACCGTTAGCCAGGCCATTGTGCCCGTTGTCTGCGGCAGCGCCTTCCGTAACATGGGCGTCCAACCCCTTCTTGACGCTGTTGTGCGTTACCTGCCTTCCCCCCTTGATATCCCCACCATGAACGGCGTTGCCCCCGGCGACGACCGTAACGACGAAAGCAAACTTATCCCCTGTCACTGCTCCGATAAAGCCCCCCTCGCCGGCCTTGTTTTTAAACTTGCCGCCGACCCCTATATCGGCCACCTCTCCTTTTTCCGTATCTATTCCGGCTTTGTGGAATCCGGCATGACCGTTCTTAACGCCAATACAGGCAAAAAAGAACGCCTCGGCCGTATCCTGCGTATGCACGCCAATAAACGGGAAGAAATTAAGTGGGCAGGCGCCGGCGATATCGTCGCCCTTGTGGGCCTTAAACAAGCCTCCACAGGCGATACCCTTTGCTCTGAAACTACCCCCATTATCCTCGAATCCCTGGATATCCCGGAACCAGTTATCGAAGTTGCCATCGAACCCAAAAGTAAGGCAGACAGAGACGCCCTCTCCGCTGCCCTCAATAAACTCGCCAAGGAAGACCCCTCCTTCCGCGTGAAAGGCGACGAAGAAACTAACCAAACCCTTATCGCCGGCATGGGCGAACTCCACCTTGAAATTATTGTGGACCGCCTTATCCGCGAATACGGCGTTAACGCCAACGTGGGTAAACCCCAGGTCGCCTACCGCGAAACTATCACCAAAGGCGCCAAGGCCGATACCAAACACGTTAAACAGTCCGGCGGCCGCGGCCAATACGGTCACGCGGTTATAGAAGTGGAACCCAACCCGGGCAAAGGCTACGAGTTTGTTAACTCCATCACCGGCGGCGTTATCCCCAAAGAATATATCGCCCCTATTGATAAAGGTATACAAGATGCCCTTAAATCCGGTGTGCTTGCCGGCTACCCCGTGGTAGACCTCAAAGTTAACCTGGTCTTTGGCTCCTACCACGAAGTGGACTCCTCCGAACAGGCCTTCTATGTCACAGGGAGCATGGCTGTCAAAGAGGCTATGCACAAAGCCGGCCCCATCCTCCTTGAACCTATCATGGACGTGGAAGTTGTTACCCCGGACGATTACCTTGGCGACGTCATGGGCGACCTTAACGGCCGCCGCGGGAAAGTGCAGGCTATGGAAGGCCGCGTGGGCGCCCAGTCCATCCGCTGCCAGGTGCCCCTCTCCGAAATGTTCGGCTACGCAACAGACCTGCGCTCCCGTACACAAGGCCGCGCTACCTTTACTATGCAGTTTGACCACTACGAACGTGTGCCCGCTAATATATCCGAAACATTAGTAACCAAAAAAAGCTAGAGAAATAGGTACGGATACTGGGGGGGATAATCCCCCCAGACCCCCTTATTGCCGTGAGGAGGCGGTTTGACGCTTGCTTCGCAAGCTTTCTGCACCGCCTCCTCACGGAATAATTGCTTCTGGAAAGGTTTTAAAAACGTTTTCCCATAAAAAGTCTTTTCCGGGTTTCCTGCAAAAAGACTTTTCTTATTTAAACAACTATTCCCGAAAAAATCGAGCCTGCGAGATTTTTTCGGGAATGGGCAAAGTATGGCC
>CAZJOG010000244.1:0-3201 GCA_964547565.1 uncultured Desulfovibrionaceae bacterium | reverse complement strand
GAAGCGCTGGACGATGGTTTTTCCGGCCCTACTATGGGTCTGGAAGCATCCGGTATTATAGAAGAAGTAGGCCCAGGTGTTACTGGTTTCCGCAAAGGGGATGAAGTGGTATGTTTTGCCCCCTCCTGCTTTGCCTCCAGCATTCTCACCACAGAAAACGCCGTGGCAAAAAAACCCCGCCATGTCAGCTTTGAAGCGGCGGCTACTTTGCCTGTCACCTTTTTTACAGCCTGGTATGCTATTAAGCATCTGGCGCGTATGGAAGCCGGCCAGCGTATCCTCATACACGGCGCAGCCGGTGGCGTTGGCCTTGCCGCTCTTCAGGTAGCCAATTATTTTGATTTGGATGTGTACGCAAGCGCGGGTTCTCCGGAAAAACGGGAATTTTTGCACCTTTTGGGTGTAAAAAATATAGTAGATTCCCGCTCCCTGGCTTTTGCCGATACCATTATGGAAATGACAAAAGGCGAAGGTGTAGACGCTGTGCTTAACTCCCTGAATGGAGACGCCATTGAAAAAGGTCTGGATATCCTGCGGCCTTTTGGTTCTTTCCTGGAGCTTGGCAAACGCGACTTTTACAGCGACACCCCCATGCACTTGCGCCATTTCCGCAATAATATCAGCTATTATGGCATAGACGTTGACCAGCTTCTTGTACGCAAGCCAGAACTTGCCCGCCAGCTTTTTGGCGAACTTATGGCCCTTTTTGAAGACCAGACCTTCCACCCCCTGCCCTACCGTATGTTCCCGCGTGTAGACACAGTGGAAGCTTTCCGGGTAATGCAGCAATCACGCCACCTTGGCAAACTTGTTGTGGCCATGGATGAAACCGACCGCCATGTGCGGCCTTATCCGCCGGAAAATGTGCATATCCCATGCCGTAAAGACGCCGCCTACCTTGTAACGGGCGGTCTGGGTGGCTTTGGCCTTGAAAGCGCCAAACGCCTTGCCCAAAATGGTGCAGGTCACTTGCTCCTTATGGGCCGCAAAGGATTTGACCGTAAAGCAAATGCAGATTCCCCCACAGAAGCTATTTTACAAGCCATAGAAAACATGGGGGCCACCGTCCATATTCTGGCAGCCGATGTCACAGACAAACAGGCCGTACAAAAAGCGCTGGACACTGTGCTCACCGAAACTCTGGGCGGTAAAATCCCGCTGGTTGGTATACTGCACGCGGCAACTGTTCTGGATGATACCACCCTTATAAACCTCACGCCTTTGCGAACACAGCCTGTGCTGGACGCAAAAGCTGTGGGCGCGTGGAATTTGCACGCCCTTTCTCTGGCTCATCCGCTTGATTTCTTTATCCTTTATTCTTCTGCCACAACTGCCCTTGGCAACCCGGGGCAAGGCAACTATGTAGCCGCCAACACAGCCCTTGAAACCCTTGCGGCATGGCGTCGTCTTCTTGGTTTACCGGGTGTAGCCCTTGGCTTTGGCCCCATTGGGGATGTGGGCATGCTTACCCGCAATACCTCCGCCTTAGATTCTCTGCAAAATGTGCTGGGCGTTGCGCCCCTTACCTCACAGGACGCCTTGGACGCTTTGGAATTATCCGTCACCACAGGGCATACAGGGCTTTCCCTTTTTGCCATGGACTGGAAAAAAACCCGCCATCTGCCCATTGCCGCCAGCCCCAAGCTGGAACGTATGCGCCATGACCTGAAGGACGATGGCGCCGGCATCCGCATTTCCCCGCAGGAGCTTATTAAAGGCAAAAGCAGGGAAGAAGCGATTATGCTGCTTGCCACCCGTGTGGGAGAAGAAGTAGCCAATATCCTGCGTATGCCCGCCACCCGCCTTTCTCTGGAAAAACCCGTGGCAGACCTTGGCATGGACTCCCTGATGGCTGTGGAACTTGGTCTTGCCCTGGAAGAAGCCTTTGGTATGGAAATTCCCAGCTTCTCCCTTTCCGGCGGCGCCAGTGTGCTTACCATAGCGGAACGCCTGTACCAGAACCTTACAGCTGCCTCTGAAGAAAAACCCCAGGCAGAAGTTTCTGAAAACGAACAACTTGTCAAACGTATGCAGGAACAGCACGGTGTTAACCCTGAAAAAGGCCTTGCAGACCAGCTGATCAAAACTCTTAATAAAACCGATAAAACCGGTAAATAAGCTTATGCCAACCGAACAAAAAAAAGTTACCCTGTCGGACGAAGAAAAAAAACGTCTGCTTGTGGCCATGCGCACCCAAAGCCCCATGCCCGCCCGCCAACGGGTGGAAGGGGCCAATGTGCCGGAAAAATACACCAAGTTTGAAGAACTGCCCGGGTACAAACAGCTTGTTGTGCAAAACTCCGTAGCCGCGGAAACCGGCCTTGGCAACCCGTTTTTCACCTGCCATGAGGGAATGGCCAAAGCGCTTACCACCATTGAAGGGAAAAACTACCTCAATTTTTCCACATACGACTACCTGAACCTGAACGGCCACCCGGAAGTCAACGCTGCCGCAATAGACGCCATGGAGCTTTATGGAACATCCGCCGGTGCCAGCCGCCCTGTCTCCGGCGAACGCCCCCCCCATGCCAAACTGGAAAAAGCCCTGGCGGATCTTTTTGACCGCCCTGCCTGTGTGGCATTTGTCAGCGGCCACGCCACCAATGTCACCACCCTTGGGCACATTTTTTCCCCGCATGACGCCATTTACCACGACTCACTCGCCCATAATTCCCTGATACAGGGGGCCCGTCTTTCAGGTGCGGCCCGTTTTTCCTTCCCCCACAATGATATGGAGGCTCTGGAAAAACTGCTTGCCTCCACCCGCGGTAACCACCAGCGTGCTGTTATTGTCTCAGAAGGGCTTTTTAGTATGGATGGACACCTTGCCCAGCTGGACGCCCTTGTTGATTTGAAAAAACGCTTTAAATGCTTCCTGATGATAGACGAAGCCCACTCTATAGGCACCATCGGCGCTACAGGCCGTGGAATAAGCGAACATTCCGGCATACCCGCGTCGGAAATTGACCTCCTTATGGGTACCCTCAGTAAAACGTTTTGCGGCTGCGGTGGCTTTATTGTAGGCAATGAAGCAGTGGTGGAATACCTTAAATGCACAGGCCCGGGCTTTTTATACAGCGTGGGTATGTCTCCCCCCCTTGCCGCTGCCTCTGGAATGGCTTTGGAAATTATGCAGCGCGAACCAGCCCGAGTCACCAAACTTCAGGAAAACAGCCGCTTTTTTATGCAGGAGGCCGCCCG
>CAZJOG010000243.1:0-3203 GCA_964547565.1 uncultured Desulfovibrionaceae bacterium | reverse complement strand
GCCGACCTCTGCTGGGGCCGTCCTATTGATACAGCGCTTATTTTTGACTGCCCCATGTATCGTTTGCCTAAATTTGGTTACACCCGCGGGTTTGACAAAGTGTATTTCCTCCATGGCCATGAAGCTGACCACGAATACTTTGCCCATGACCCCCTGTACCATCTGGATGCAAAAGACTTTTACGCCGACCATGTGCTTAAAGCCGGTGAAAAAGTTCTTGGTGTAGAACTTACCCAGCACCAGGTGTACGAAACAGAATGTTTCCTTCGTGAAACCCAGTACTGGAAAACAGAAGCAGACCAGCGTTGCCCCCGTACCATGAAAAACGCTGTTAATTATTTGAAGCAGGTGGACCGCAATAAACAATTCTATCTTTGGGTGGACAGCTTTGACCCGCACGAACCCTGGGACGTGCCAAGCGTGTATGACCCAGATATGAAGTGCCCCTATGACCCGGATTACACCGGCAAGGACGAGTTTAACCCCTACATAGCCCCTGTGGACGGTGTGTATACAGAGGCGGAACTTAACCACGTGCGTATGCTGTACGCAGAAAAAGTCTCCATGTGCGACCGCTGGCTTGGGTATCTTATGGACAATGTGCGCCTGCTTGGGTTTGAGCAAAACACCCTTGTGATGGTTGTTTCCGACCACGGCGAACCTATGGGTAATGGCCAGCATGGCCACGGCATTATGCGTAAATGCCGCCCCTGGCCGTATGAAGAACTTGTGCATGCCCCCATGATGTTGCGTGCGCCCGGCATAAAAGCCGGCCAGCGTATAGCCGCCTTTGTGCAGTCTGTAGACGTGGCCCCCACTGTGTGTGACTGGCTGGGCATTGGCGTACACCCTGATATGCAGGGTTTCTCCCTTCTGCCACTTGCCCGCGGTGAAGTGGCAAAAGTGCGTGACTTTGCTATTGCCGGCTACTTTAAGTTCTCCTGGTCTATCATCACGGAAGACTACACCTATATCCACTGGCTGAAGAAAACAGATACGGCTGTGGATGTTTCCGCAGAAATGTATAACAGCGATCCTACTGGCCAGTCTGGCCACTTCCCGGGCAGTGCCGCCTCTTCCCCAGAGTTTGAACGCCACCAGAAAGGCGCCACAACAGATGGAGAAGCCCAATGGACCTGCACCCCTGCTTCCAGCTCCGAAGTGCCGGCAGTGGACGAACTTTACGACCGTAAGGCCGATAAATGGCAGCTGCATAACATTATCACCCAAAAGCCGGATGTGGCAGCCAAACTGTATAACCAGTTGCGTACCTATATGGCTGATTTGGGTAATTAATGCCTGCGGCATTGCCCCTGCCTTTTGCTTAACCTTTTCCCCAACAAAAACACCTTTGTTTCCAAGGGTGTTTTTGTTTTTTTCTTTAATTTTTATGCATAAAACATGAAATTTTCATGTTTACACCGTGATTAGTCGTGAAAAAAAGTAGGTTTTATTTCAATTATAACATCTATCTATTTGAAAAACCTTGCTATATTTATTTGGCACGGAATATGCTATATAAAGCACAAAGCGTATGGCGAGAAATCGCCCTTATTATAACACCTATTATGGAGATTACCATGATTAAAAACGCTATTGTCGTGATGTTTGATAGCCTTCAGCACAATTATCTTGGCTGCTACGGCAATGAATGGATTAAAACCCCCAACTTTGACCGCTTTGCCCGTGAAGGCGTTTTGTTTGAAAACTGCTATATCGAAGGTTTGCCCACAGTTCCCTGCCGTCGTGCCATGCACACCGGCCGCTACACCTTGCCCGTTGCCGGCTGGGTTCCGCTGTCCATGAATGATACCACCATCGCCGACCTCTGCTGGGGCCGCCCCATCGACACCGCCCTGGTGCTTGACTGCCCCATGTACCGTCTGCCCAAGTTCGGCTACAGCCGCGGCTTTGACAAAGTATGGTTCATCCACGGCCACGAAGCTGACCACGAATATTTTGCGCATGACCCCCTGTACCACCTGAATGTGAACGACTTCTACGCCGAACACGTTATTAAAGCCGGTGAAAAAATTCTTGGACCCGAACTCACCCACCACCAGGTGTACGAAACAGAATGCTTCCTGCGCGAAACCCAATACTGGAAAAGCGAAGAAGACCAGCGTTGCCCCCGTACCATGAAAAATGCCGTCAATTACCTGAAGCAGGTTGACCGCAACAAACAATTCTACCTCTGGGTGGACAGCTTTGACCCGCACGAACCCTGGGACGTGCCGAGCGTGTACAACCCCGATATGAAGTGCCCCTATGACCCGGATTACAAAGGCAAGGACGAGTTCAACCCCTACATCGCCCCTGTTGCCGGCGTGTACACAGAAGAAGAACTCAACCACATCCGTATGTTGTACGCAGAAAAAGTCTCCATGTGCGACCGTTGGCTTGGCTACCTTCTGGACAATATCCGCGCCCTTGGTTTTGAGCAAAACACCCTGGTGATGGTTGTTTCTGACCACGGCGAACCTATGGGTAACAACGAACACGGCCACGGCATTATGCGTAAATGCCGCCCCTGGCCCTACGAAGAACTTGCCCACGCCCCCATGATGCTGCGCGCCCCTGGTGTAAAAGCCGGCCAGCGTATAGCCGCCTTTGTGCAATCTGTTGACGTGGCCCCCACTGTCTGCGATTGGCTTGGCATTGGCGTTCACCCCGATATGCAGGGCTTCTCCCTCCTGCCCCTCGTCCGTGGCGAAGTGGCAAAAGTGCGTGACTTTGCTATCGCCGGTTACTTTAAGTTCTCCTGGTCTATCATCACCGAAGACTATTCCTACATCCACTGGCTGAAAAAGGCCGGCGCCGAAGACGCCGCCGTTTCTACCGAAATGTACAATATCGACGCCACCGGCAAGTCCGGCGCCTTCCCGGGCAGCCTGGCTACCTCCGCTGAGTTTGAACGCCACCAAAAAGGCGCTACCACCGACGGCGAAGCCCAATGGACCTGCACCCCTGCTTCCTCTTCCGAAGTGCCGGAAATGGATCAGCTTTTCGACCGCAAGGCCGACAAGTGGCAGCTTAACAACATCATCAGCCAAAAGCCCGATGTTGCCCGTAAACTGCTTGGTCAACTGCGTGACTTTATGAGCGACCTGAGCGCCAGCTAAACGGTTTTTTTGGGAAGAGGAGGGCAGTTGTTGGGGGAAGGGAGAACCCCTTTGTTGAAACAAAGGGGATTCTCCCCTCCC
>CAZJOG010000242.1:0-3215 GCA_964547565.1 uncultured Desulfovibrionaceae bacterium | reverse complement strand
TCGGCTGCGCTTGCAGGGCCAGTCCACAGGGCTGCTGCGGCAAATAGCCACAGCATTGTTTTCACTGTTTTTTTCATGATGTCTTCCTTTTCTATATGCGGATGTTTATGCGTATGGTTATCAACAAGAAAACAAGTTTGTAACATTTGCTCCCACTTGAGAAAGTGTGTCAATGCATCCAGATAGTGTTGGCAAATGCCTTAATCCCAGCGGCTGATCCGTATATCCGCAAAATACGCTACTGTTCCCACATCTACCCAAAGGCCAATACCCCCGCGGGCATCGGGGCCGCGCTTCAGGTCGTCTACCAGCAGGCAGGGTTGTTCGGCCTGGTGCATGTAAAGACGGGCCTGTTCGCCCTGTACGTCTATGCGCATATGCATCCAGGTGTCTGTTTCCAAATCGCAGTAGGCTTCGTATTTTTCTGGCGCATTTTTCCGGAAATACGCAAAATCGTATGCGGGATACGAAAAATACTGCACACTGTGGTTGCGTCGTACCTGATCCATAGCCCTGCCGTTTGTGGGCCGGATATACAGCCCCTCTGTCTGTTTTGTGCCTGGGTCAATACGGAAAGCCAGACCGGCAAAGCCCCGTGCAAAAGCATCGGCTCCCTCCGCTACCCCGCTGGCTATAAAAAGTTCCACAGACCCATCGTGGAAGTCTATATCAGGCAAATATAAAAAATGCGGGCCATCGACAATATACCCTGTTTCTGCCGTAAAGTTTGGCGGTAACTGCACACAACAGGCTTCTTTTCCTTTAAATGTGCATGCTTTTGCCTGCACTTTATGGGGCGTAAAAGCGGCAAAACTCCCCGGCCCATACGTTAATACCTGTTCCTGCTTAACAGACTGAAAACGCGAAGCTGGTTTTGGCTGTGACATAATAACGTCTCCAATATGTTGAAAAAGTTCGACATAAAACTATCAGAATACACCTTTCCTTATTTTGCAACAAGTCAGGCATATTCCTTCCATAGTATACAATTCCTTGGAATGATTGAGGAATTGTTTTATTGTTTTGCAGTAAAACCCAGTTCTGAAACAGCTTCTGCTGCTGCCGGGATATCGGGGTTACCTTCCCAGGTGGCGATGCCTTTTGGTACATCGACCATCACGTTTTTTCCGCCCAGTTCTTCCAGGGCAGATGTTACCGTGCGGCGGCAATGGTCGCAGCTCATCCCTTCAATATGTAATGTTGGCATATGGACTCCTTTTTTTCTTCCTATACAGCCAGAAAAGTCTCTTGTCCATACTAATGACAAGCCCCTCTGGGGTTTCAGGTTGTTTGCCCCAAAATTCTATGGGAGTGTACACTCTCATAATTTTTACACAAATTTCACTACAAAAAAACTTTTTGTCCATATATACGGATAGATAGACTCCATTCTAATGCCATATCCTGCCAGAATGCAAGTGCGATGTATTGCAATTCTTCTTTGCTTGGGATAAATTACACAAAAAAGGTTAACTTTAACATGTTTTCCAACAAGGAGATCACCCATGCTTAAAAATGCCATCGTTGTTATGTTTGACAGCCTGCAACACAATTACCTGGGCTGCTACGGCAATGACTGGATTAAAACCCCCAATTTTGATCGCTTTGCCCGCGAAGGGGTTGTGTTTGAGAACAACTATATCGAAGGCCTGCCCACTGTTCCCTGCCGCCGCGCCATGCACACAGGCCGCTACACCCTGCCCAAAGCCGGCTGGGTTGCCATTACTATGGAAGATACCACAATAGCCGACCTCTGCTGGGGCCGCCCCATTGATACTGCCCTTATTTTTGACTGCCCTATGTATCGCCTGGTGAAATTTGGCTACACCCGCGGCTTTGATAAAGTGTGGTTTACCCACGGGCACGAAGCAGACGACAGCTTCTACTCCCAAGACCCTCTCTACCATCTTGACCCCAAAAACTACATCAGCGAAACTGCTGAAAAAGGCGCCCGCGAACAACTTACGGAAGCCGCCCTTGATGTGCAGTATGGCGAAATCTCCTCCTACCTCAAACAAATGCAGTACTGGCGCACAGACGAAGACCGTTATGTTGCCAGAACCATGAAAAAAGCTGTGGAATACCTGAAACAGGTGGACCGTAACAAGCAGTTTTTCCTTTGGGTAGACAGTTTTGACCCGCACGAACCCTGGAACCCCCCGTCTGTTTACATGGACTTCCCCTGCCCTTATGACCCTGAATACAAAGGCAAAGAAGACTTCCTGCCTTTCATGGGTGCCTGCGACGGCATGTACACAGAAAAAGAACTTAAACACGTGCGTGCCCTTTACGCAGAACTTGTCACCCTGTGTGATAAATGGTTTGGGTATCTTTTGGATAATATCCGCGCCCTGGGCTTTGAAGAAAACACCCTTGTGATGCAAGTTTCTGACCATGGCGAACCCCTTGGTTATGGCGAACACGGCCACGGCATTATGCGTAAATGCCGCCCCTGGCCTTATGAAGAACTTGTCCACGCCCCCATGATGCTGCGCGCGCCTGGTATACAAGCTGGCCTGCGTATTAAAGCCTTCACCCAGTCAGTTGACGTGGCCCCCACTGTTTGCGACTGGCTTGGCATTGGTGTTCACCCCGACATGCAGGGCTTCTCTTTGCTGCCTCTTGTCCGCGGCGAAGTGAAAAAAGTGCGTGACTTTGCTGTTGCCGGCTACTACAGCGCCAGTGAAGCCATTTACACAGAAGAATGGAGCTACATCCACTGGCCCCGTAATACCAAGGAAGGCGGCCCCATTGACGACAGCGCTGTTCTTAATATGATGAAAAACTCCATGGGCAGTGAGTTTGACAATATCCCTGAAGAAGCCAAAGAACAATACCTGGCGGAAGGGAAACGCTATTCCCAAGGTGTTGCCTCTAATGAGGAAAAAGCCAGAAAAGACGCCCTCAGCGGCTCTAACGAAGCTTTGGCGAAACACGACGCAGGCGCTACCATAGACGGCGAAGCCCAGTGGACATGCACCCCCGGCGCTGCCTACATAACCAGCAGCTCTGACGAACTTTATGACCGTATTAAAGACCCCTTCCAGCTCAACAACGTTGCGGATAAACACCCTGATGTCTGCGAAAAACTGCTTAAAACCCTTACTACCTTCCTGAGTGATATGAAAGGGTAGGTAACGTTCAGGGGCGCTGCCCCTGCACCCTGATTATTCTGGAGGGGATAATCCCCTCCAGACCTCCCTGTAGGTAAAAAT
>CAZJOG010000241.1:0-3234 GCA_964547565.1 uncultured Desulfovibrionaceae bacterium | reverse complement strand
CCAGGGGCGCGCAGCCACATGGGGGCGTGCACAAGTTCTTCATACGGCCAGGGGCGGCATTTACGCATAATGCCGTGACCGTGTTCGCCATTGCCCATAGGTTCGCCGTGGTCAGAAACAATCATAACAAGGGTGTTTTCTTCAAAACCAAGGGCGCGCACGCAGTCCATAAGTTCGCCCAGGTATTTGTCGCACAGGCTTACTTTTTCAGCGTACAGCATACGCACATGGTTCAGTTCTTCTTCGCTGTACAGGCCCTTTACTTCGCCCATGATGGGGAGGAACTGGTCTTTGCCCTTGTAATCTTTGTTGTAGGGGCATTTCATATCAGGATCGTACACGCTCGGCACGTCCCAAGGTTCGTGCGGGTCAAAGCTGTCCACCCAAAGGTAGAACTGTTTGTTGCGGTCCACCTGTTTCAGGTATTCGGCAGCTTTACGCATTACACGCACAACACGCTGGTCTTCTTCTTTTTTCCAGTATTGGGTTTCTTTCAGGTAGGAAGTTGTTTCGTGCAGCAGGGGGTCAATAACCGCTTCGCCCATAACTTTGTCGGCCTTTTTCATCAGGTCGTCTTCATGGAAGTCTTTGGGATCCAGGTGGATCAGGGGATCAGTGGCATAGAAATAGTGGTCGCCTTCGTGGCCGTGGAAGAACCACACTTTGTCAAAGCCACGGGAGTAGCCGAATTTTGGCAGGCGATACATGGGGCAGTCAAAAATAAGGGCTGTGTCAATGGGGCGGCCCCAGCAAAGGTCAGCGATGGTTGTATCGTTCATGGAAAGCGGAATCCAGCCACCTACGGGCAGGGTGTAACGGCCGGTGTGCATGGCACGGCGGCAGGGCACTGTGGGCACACCTTCAATATAGCAATTTTCAAATAAAACGCCTTCACGGGCAAAACGGTCAAAATTTGGGGTTTTTATCCAGGTGTTGCCGTAACAACCCAGGTAGTTATGCTGGAGAGAGTCAAACATAATCACAATAGCATTTTTTAACATAGTTTGTATCCTTTTGTGAAATGCGGCCGCAGCCGTTTGAGTAATATGCGCTTTTGCGCGCATGGATATTAAAATAATAATGCCGCCACCACAGCTTGGCAAGGGGGCTATGTACAGAAGAATATTTTTCTTTTTTTAAGGTGTATCTAACATGTTGAAAAAAATATACAATCCACTATTTCTTTTTTTTAAAAAATAATTAAAATGGCTGGGTATGGTTAAAGAAAACACCCATGATTATACATACCCTTTATTTTTTTGGCAAATCTTGCTGCTTGTCGGCATTTGCGGGGCATTTGCTCACCAGAATACCGTATGGGGATTAGCCTGTTTGGGGCTTTTGCTGGTGGCTCTTGGCTGGCCTGCCCCTTTATGGAAAAAACCCGCGCTGTTTTTTACCTGGGGGCGTTTTGTGCTTTGCTGCGGGGTGTTTGCTCTTTTTTGGGTGGGTTTGCCGTGGCAAGGGGAAACAACAGAGCCAGAGGCGCCCGGGTGGTTTAAAGCGGGAATACCTGTACGCCTGGAGGGCAGGGTGGCAGAGGTGCGGGGGCAAAGCGACAGGCGTCTCAGGCTTGTCCTCACCCATGTGGGGCTTGCAGAAAATCGGCAAAAGGAAAACGCCAGCCAGCGCAAGGTCTCCATCCCTCTGGGGGAAGGGGCAGAAAAACAAACAAGCATAGAAAAAATATCCTGGACATGGGAAGATCCGCTTTTTCGGCCTCTTGTAGGGCAGTGGGTATGTTTTGACACAAGGCTGTACCCTTTACAGACGCACTATAACCCGGGCGGCAGAGACAGCAGCGCGTATTACAAACGTCAGGCTATATGGTATACAGCCCGCAGTGTGGGCGAAAAAGGGAAAGTGACAGCAGAAGGAGAAGGCACATATTCTGCCAAATTGCGGGAAAAAGCCCGCCTTGCCTTTGAGCAGGCTTTGCTGGATGCCGCCACTTTGGGCATGGCGCTTGTTTGGCCAGTAACAGAAAAAACAGACGAACAGACGCGCGAGGAAAAAAAGCCCCTGCCCCAGAACCTTGCGGTTTTGCCTGCTTTACTTTTTGGGGATAAATACTGGCTGGATGAAAACACACTGGATCTTTTTACACGCGCGGGTCTGGTGCATTCTTTGGCACTTTCCGGGCAACATTTGGCTCTGGCAGGCTTGCTGGCTATGCTTGTGGTGGGCCTTGCCGGGCGAATCAATCCTTTTCTTTTTTTGCGTGTGCCGCGTAAAACACTGGTTGTGCTTGTTTCCTTGCCATTTGCGGCTTTGTATCTGTGGCTGGGGGCAGCCCCTGTTTCTCTTATCCGTGCGGCTTTTATGGTATTTTGCGCCGCGTTTTTCTGGGTTTCACGGCAAAAAACCACCCTGTTAGATGCACTTTTTTTGTGCGCCGCGTTTTTTTTGCTTGTGTGGCCACAGGGTGTGATGGATCTGGCTGTGCAACTTTCGTTTCTTTCTGTACTGGGAATTGCGCTGGCTGCACCTCTGATGGGGCGTGTTACGCAAAACCCATGGTGTGGGGCATCTGCTTCCAGATATAGGCGCGTTCTGGAAATAACAGGAAAAGGTGTGGTGTTGGGGGGCATTACGTCTTTGGCTGTTACAGCCACCACACTGCCTGTGCTGGTGGGAACATTCGGGGTGTTCAGCCCGTATATTTTTTTGAATATTTTGTGGTTGCCTGTTTTGGGTGTGTGGGTTTTGCCTCTTACAGCTCTTGGACTTTTTTGTGCCCTGCTTTTTGGAGCTGCCGGGCCTGCGCCGTATATACTGGCAGTAGCATCTTTGCCGGCAGATGTTTTGCTGCGCCTGCTTTCTTTTTTGTACCAGGCAGAAAGTTTGCGCATGGTGCAGGCGCTTAAGCCCGTTTTTCCCGTGATTTTGGGATATGCAGCCGCTTTGTTTGCTTTTGCCGGTTTTTGGAGCCACGGGGAAAAAAGCTGGGTAAAGCGGCTGTGTGTTGTGGCTGTGTTTTTTTTGCCGGTCGGGGCTGTTTTGCGGCTGGAAGATACGGTACGGGCGTATACGGAAAACCGTGTGGTGTTTACTATGCTGGATGTAGGGCAGGGCCAGTCTGTGCTTGTGGAATACCCGGGGGGCCGTATGCTTGTGGACGCCGGCGGGGTGTTTTCTCCCCGTTTTGACACAGGCCGGGATATTGTGGCCCATGTGCTTACAGAAAACAGGCCGCCCCATGTGCAGTATGTGGTGGCCAGCCATCCCCACACC
>CAZJOG010000240.1:0-3249 GCA_964547565.1 uncultured Desulfovibrionaceae bacterium | reverse complement strand
AGGGCGCACAACTGACAAATTCTATTAAGAATTTTTGCAATTAGACACTAGGTATGCGAAAAACACGGCGTTATTCCTCGCAGCTATCCATATCAGGTGCATCTTTTTATGGGCTTCAATCTCGTGACTACACTATCTAGTATACTGCATCACCCCCCAAAAAAATCCCCCAAAACTCCACACAGAGCTTTGGGGGATTGTGACTTTACGATTCGTTTTTACAGCAAACTTACTCTAAGAAGCGCTCAGTTCTCCCATATAGGTTTTCAGCTTTTTCAAAAGCTCACGCGCAACATCCGGGTGTTCCGCTATGATATTATGCAGCTGGTGCGGGTCTTTGGTTTTGGAATACAGTTCATCGTCTTCCGGCACAGAAGAAACAGCGCCGGGGGTGCATGTCCACTGCTCTTCCCCATCCAACGTGGCCGCTTCTTTATGCAGTTGGGCAGCGTCCATCCCTTTTTCCAGAATCTTGGTGCTGTCTTCCGCGTAAATACCCACCATGCTGTCCAGAGCGGTTTCCGCCTGTTTTCTGGGCCAGTGGATATAGGTCCATTCGTCTGTGATAATAGACCAGGAATACTTGTAGTAGCCGGCAACTGCAAAGTCGCGCACTTTGGCAACGTCACCACGCACCAGAGGCAACAGAGACTTGCCCTGCATATCCGGGTGCACACCAATGCCAAGCCAGTCGCACACAGTGGGGGCCACATCAACAGACTGGGTAAAGGCGCTGACACGCTGGCCGGCTTTTACGCCCGGGGCACGCAGCAACATGGGGGCATGCACAAGTTCGTCATACGGCCAGGGGCGGCACTTGCGCATAATACCATGGCCATGTTCACCATTCCCTAAGGGTTCCCCGTGGTCAGAAACAATCATCACCAGGGTGTTTTCCTCAAACCCAAGGCGGCGAATAGCGTCCAGAAGTTCGCCAAAGTACTTGTCGCATACGGTAATGTTTTCTGCATACAACATACGGATATGGTGCAGTTCTTCTTCCGTGTAAATGCCTGCAACATCACCCATTATGGGTAAAAACTGGTCTTTGCCCTTGTAATCGGGGTCATAGGGGCAGGGCAATTCCGGGTCAAACATAGATGGCGGATCCCACGGTTCATGGGGGTCAAAGCTATCTACCCACAAATAAAACTGTTTGTTGCGGTCCACCTGTTCCAGGTATTCCACAGCCTTATGCATAAGACGCACAGGGCGTTGATCTTTTTCTGTTTTCCAATACTGGGTTTGTTTTAAATAACTTTCTGTTTCATGCAAAAGAGGGGCAATAAGCTGCGGAATTTTACCCTCATCCACAAGTTTAAGCACAGTATCCGAATGGTAATCGCGCGGGTTAAGATGGATAAGGGGATCATCCATATAAAAATAGTGGTCACCTTCATGGCCGTGGAAAAACCACACTTTGTCAAAACCGCGGGTATACCCAAACTTTTGCAGGCGGTACATGGGGCAGTCAAAAATAAGGGCAGTATCAATGGGGCGCCCCCAGCAGAGATCGGCTATGGTGGTGTCTTCCATAGACAGCGGGATCCAGCCGCCTCTGGGCAATGTGTAACGCCCCGTGTGCATGGCTCGGCGGCATGGCACAGTAGGCACACCTTCAATATAGTTATTTTCAAATACCACGCCTTCACGGGCAAATCTGTCAAAATTGGGGGTTTTTATCCATGTGTTCCCGTAGCAACCCAGATAGTTATACTGAAGGCTGTCAAACATCACAACTATTGCATTTTTCATTTGTACACAAACTCCATTATTGTAAAGGTGTTAGAGTATGAGTGTAAGGGCCGGACACAAAATACGGCAAAGCCCTTTTCCGGTTTTTTTATACCATACAGGGCCGCACAAGTCCAGAGGGGAGTGCGGCATGCGCCTGTGGCAAATAGACCAGGAGGCGCTTTTTGTATAAAAAGCTGTTTTTTCCCTGACAAAAAAAAGCAATTCTTTTTGCCCTGCGGTCTAAACGCCTTCACACTTTGCATGATATTCCCCTGCAATATTTTACAATATCCAATCTTTTTTGTGCAGTATAAAGCTGTTTTCTTTTTCCTTTTTCTATGGATACACCTTTTTCTATTCTTGCCCTTTCTATAAAATCCTGTTATACATATAACGTCACATGGCATCTATTGCTACGCTTCCCTCATGGCCATGTATGTGGAGGTTTACATGATGCATGGGGCTAATTTAATATTACTACTCAGCGGCATACATGACCCTGTCGCAATAGTGGACAGTAAAAGTGCCACTTTTCTTTGGGGCTCAACACCATTTTTCAGTCAGATTACGGGGCAAATTCTTACAGACTGCCCGGAACTCACCAGTCTGCTTTTAGCAAACAGCAGTGTGTCTGCCCTTATGGAACAGGTGGCACTGGGCAAAAGCGCACAGGAGAATGCCCTTATTATACCTGCCACGCTTTTCCAGTGGCAGGGCGCCCTCCATATTACTGTTCAACGCTGGGAAGAGCGGCCTGTTCTGGTTCTTATCTGCCAGAGTGAACAAGAATACCATACCAGCCTGCAAGAAACCCACAGACGGGATGCCCTGCGTGCGTTAAGCAGCTCCCGCGAGCTGACAGGCGGCAATTTTCTTGAAGCGGCCCGTCTTATTACTCGTGTAGCTGCGGAAACACTGGGCGTTGTGCGTGTGGGCATTTGGAATGTGGAAGAAAAAGTTTTGCGTAACCATGTTGTTTATGATACCAGGCGGCATGAACATTATGTGGCAGAACCTTTTGGCGTGGAAATATACCCCAAGTATGTTTCTTTGTTACAGACAGAGCGTAATATCACTATTTTTGATACATCCACAGATACTATCCTGCCGGACATGGCCAAAGGTTTTGACCTTATAGGCATACGCGCCCTTCTGGACTGCCCTGTGCGTATTGGCGGCAAACTTGTAGGGGTGGTGTGTGTAGAACACGCAGACAGCCCCCGCCACTGGAGTAGCGAAGAACAGGCTTTTGGCGCCTCTATTGCAGACTTTGTGACTATCGCCATGGAAAGCAGCCGCGTGTATGAAAGCGAACGCCGCCTTGCCACGCTGTTTTCCAATTTGCCGGGCACAGCGTTTCGCTGCAAAAATAATTTCCCTATTTTTGAAATGGAATACATGAGTGAAGGCTGTCTGGAAATGACGGGCTATGACCCTGCCGATATTGTGGGTAACAAAAAAATGTGCTTTTTTGATATTGTGCATCCGGAAGATTTAGCCAAACTGGCAAGT
>CAZJOG010000239.1:0-3264 GCA_964547565.1 uncultured Desulfovibrionaceae bacterium | reverse complement strand
ACTCCTGGCAGTTTAATTATACAGGCTGCTATGGTAACACATGGATCAAAACCCCCAATATAGACAGATTTGCGAGGGAAGGTGTGCTTTTTGAAAACGCCTATGGCGACAATATGCCCACCTTGCCTGTACGCCGCTCCATGATGACAGGGCGTTACACCCTGCACGATATTGGCTGGGGGCCTCTGCGTCCCCAGGATATTGTCATCACCGACCTGCTTTTTGGCCTTGGCATTGATACAGCCATGGCTTATAACTCCATCCCCCTGTTTATCACCAAGGGCGACTTTGCCCGCGGGTACGCGCAGGTGCGTTTTACCCACGGCTTTGACTGCCTGCACTACATACACGATGAGCTGTACCACTATTCCACAGACCAGTTCCTTTCTGACCCCGGCTTTTTAGACCGCCTGCGTGCTATGCCGGATGGCGCCCAACTGGAAGGCACTGTCCGCGCGGAAATGGACTTATACCTGCGTGACAAACAATACTGGACAGATGAAAGCAAACACACCGTTGCCATCACTATCCGCGACGCTATTGAACTTATTGAAGAACGGGATAAAAACCACGGCTTCTTTATGTGGGTGGACTGCTGGGATCCGCATGAGCCGTGGGATCCGCCTTCTGTCTGGGAAGATAAACCCTGCCCCTATGACCCGGACTACAAAGGCGCAGATCTTTGGGCGCCGCCCATGTCCCCTGTAAAAGATTTGTACACAGAAGAGCAAATGCATCATATACGTATGCTTTTTGCGGAAAAAATAACCCTGTGTGACAAATATTTTGGTTTGCTTTGCGAGGCTATCCGTAAAGAAGGCATGTGGGAGAATACCCTTCTCTGGCTTACCTCCGACCATGGCGAACCTTTAGGCAATGGCGAACACGGGCATGGTATTATGACCAAGTGCCGCCCCTGGCCCTATGAAGAGCTGGTGCATATTCCCATTATTATCAAAGCCCCGGGCCTGCCTGCAGGCAAACGTATTAAAGCCTTTGTGCAGGGCTGCGACTGCGCCCCCACTATTCTGGAATGGCTGGGCGGCCCCATACCACCCACTATGACAGGGAAATCTCTCCTGCCCCTCTGCCGCGGGGAAGTGGAAAAAGTGCGCGATTTTGCCATAGCCGGCTACTATGGTTTCTCCTGGTCTATTATCACAGAAGAATGGTCCTTTATCCACTGGCTGGATAAAATGGAAAACGAAGACCACGGCAATGTTATGACCAAGATGTATAATGGCCTTGGTGCGCCGGAAGATGACCCGGAAGCGTTAAACGAAGCGTTGCAGATTTATGAATCCCAGCGCTCTCTGGACAGTGCCGCCCAGTGGACCTGCACCCCTGGCTCCCGCGTGGATGTGCCGGAAGGGGACGAGCTGTACAACCGTAAATCCGATCCTTTCCAGCTCCATAATGTTATCAGCCAGCATCCTGATGTGGCAGAAAACATGCTCCGCACCCTGCGCACCTTCCTGAATGACCTTCAGGCGAGATAAAGGAGAAAAAACACATGCTGAATAAACCTATCAAAAACGCTATTGTCATGATGTTTGACTCCTGGCAGTTCAACTACACGGGCTGCTATGGGAATACATGGATAAAAACACCCAATATAGACCGCTTTGCACGGGAAGGTGTGTTATTTGAAAACGCCTATGGCGATAATATGCCCACCCTGCCTGTACGCCGCTCTATGATGACAGGCCGCTTTACCCTGCACGACACGGGCTGGGGGCCCTTACGCCCCTCAGACACCACCATTGCCGACCTCTGCTGGGGGCATGGTATAGATACAGCTATGGCGTACAACTCTATCCCGCTGTTTGTGGGGGGCTATTATGCCCGCAGTTATGCCCGTGTTTCCTACCAGCGCGGCTTTGACAACTTCTTTTTTATGCAGGACGAACTGTACGGCCACTATACGGTTGACCAGTTCCTTTCTGACCCGGGCTTTCTGGACCGCCTGCGCGCTTTGCCGGACGGCGCTTCCATAGAAAAAACCAACCGCGAAGAATACGATTCCTACCTGCGTGACAAACAGTACTGGAAAACAGACGAAGACCATACGGTTGCCAAAAACATCCGCGCGGCCATTAAACTTATCAAAAAACGGGACAGAACCCACGGCATGCATTTGTGGATAGACTGCTGGGACCCGCATGAACCCTGGGATCCGCCTTCCGTCTGGGAAGATAAACCCTGCCCCTATGACCCGGATTACAAAGGCGCAGACCTTTGGTTGCCGCCTATGAGCCCTGTTAAAGACCTGTACACAGAAGAACAATTAAACCATGTGCGTATGCTTTTTGCAGAAAAAATAACCCTCTGCGACAAGTATTTTGGCCTTTTATGTGACTGCATCCGCGCCGAAGGCATGTGGGAAAATACCCTTCTCTGGCTTACCTCTGACCATGGTGAACCCCTGGGCAATGGGGAACACGGCCACGGTATTATCACCAAGTGCCGCCCCTGGCCGTATGAAGAGCTGGTGCATATCCCCATTATCATTAAAGCCCCGGGCCTGCCTGCCGGCAAGCGCGTAAAAAGCTTTGTGCAAGGCTGCGACTGCGCGCCCACAGTGTTGGACTGGCTGGATATTCCCATCCCCGCCAATATGACAGGTAAATCCCTCCTGCCTCTTTGCCGCGGCGAAGTGGAAAAAGTGCGCGATTTTGCCATAGCCGGGTACTACAACTTCTCCTGGTCTATTATCACGGAAGACTGGAGCTTTATCCACTGGCTGGATAAGCTGGAAAACTCCAGTCTTGGGGATGCCATGTGCAAAATCTACATCACAGGGGATATACCGGAAGAGCAAAACCCCTATGAAGCAGACACAAAGGCCATTGCGGAATACCGTAAACAGCGTTCTCTGGACAATGAAGCCCAATGGACCTGCACCCCGGGTTCTAAAGTAGAAGTGCCCCATGGGGATGAACTTTACAACCGCAAAAAAGACCCCTTCCAGCTTAACAATGTCATTTCCCAACATCCGGATATTGCAGAAAACATGCTGCGAACCCTGCGAACCTTCCTGAGCGATTTACGCGCCATGTAAGTATTACGTTTGGTTGTTCCCCCGCTTTTTTCCCAAAAAGCGGGGGAACTTGTCTGATAACCCCAAAGGAGAGATCTGACATGATGAATAAACCCATCAAAAACGCGATTGTCATGATGTTTGACTCCTGGCAGTTTAATTACACAGGCTGCTATGGCAACACATGGATCAAAACCCCTAACATTGACCGCTTTGCAAAAGAA
>CAZJOG010000238.1:0-3313 GCA_964547565.1 uncultured Desulfovibrionaceae bacterium | reverse complement strand
CCATCCTTCCGCAAACGAATCGGGCAACTCTGGCTGCTTTTGCCAGAAAACCAGAACGGGTCATGCCGAATTTGTTTGCTTTATTGTCAATATTTTCCAAAACAGAACGTGCTAGACTTATGGAAATTTTTACTGGCGTCATATCTACATTTGGGGCTTCTATGAGTTGGAAGAAGATTTCTTCTGGCATAGGCACATCAAGGCTTGTCAGCTCTTCCTTTAGTTTTTGCTTAGTGGTTGAAAGGCTGGATGGAGCAGGGTAGGTTTTCCGGGTTCTTGCGTATTCTTCAAGCGTAACTTTGAGGGCATCTGCAGACATTTCCATACATTCTGCCATATCTTCCCCTTGGGAGGCGATTTCCGGAAAGTCTGGCATAAAAATAGCGTAACTGCCTTCTGCTGGCACAAATGCGGCATAATAATACTGGGACATAAACACCTCGCCTTTTGGCAAAAAATCTACCCTTGGTACGCCTCCGCAGCACGCGAAAGAAAACCAGAACGGGTCATACCAAGAGCCTCCGCCTTGCGGTCAATAAGGCTAATAGTTGCGCGGCGAAAGGAAACATTTACCCGTGTGGGTTTTTCCTGCACATCTGGAACAGGGACAAGCTGAAGCGTTGTGCCTTCTGGCATAGTTTCCCCATGCCTTACAAAATACTCTTCCATTGCGGAATGGGCTTCTGAAAAAGAAGAAGGTGCGGGTATAACATCCCCATCATCCGCAAGGGCCTCGATATATCCTTCCAAGGCATCCAGAGCCATAGCAAAGGCGTGTTCCCTATTTTCACCCCATGTGGCGCAACCGGGGAAATCTATAAACAGTACGGAAAAACTTTCCTTTTCTTCCGGTATAAACATAGCGTAATACATTTTCATATTTTCGGACATTCTGCGCCCCCTTTACTTGAGTTTTGTCCCAGACATCTCTTCAATATTCCGTAGCGTTTTTGGCTTCACATCGCCAAGGTGCATGGGTACTGTAACTTTACCCGGCCGTTCGGGGTGCTTAAAGTATAAATGCCCCGTTTTCTTTCCCGGCAGCTGTATCCAGCCATCTGCTTTCAGATTTTTGATAATTTCCTTGGCCGTCATGGGAACCCCTTGTCTTGGGATAGAAATACACATTGTTGTGTAATATGTCAAATGCAAGAAAAGCACTGGCAAATACCAATGCTTTTCCCACGGGTTAGGTTTCTGTTGATGTTTAGAGTGTCCACTCTGGCCACGGGGCGTTCTCCACCTCCCCTTCCCAAGGGAAGCCCTCAATATCAGGGAAATCGCGCAGGGCTTGCCTGTATGTCAGTAAACCCGCATAATGGGCTTGGCTTAAAGTTGTGGCTAGGCCACCTTCCAATTCTTCTCTGTGGCGTTCTACAAGCCACTTAGTTGCATCTAAGCGAATTTGCCGTTCTGCACGCAAGCGTTTGGCGCGTTCTTCTGTGGAATTATACAGGGCTTCCGCTTCCGCTTTTTCTTGGTCGGCTTGTGCCTCAAGGCGGGCTTTTTCGGTTTTCCAAAGTCCCGCAAAGGGCAGAACCTTGGCCTCATAATCCGCCAATGTAAGGCAAATTTCTCCCTCCGGGGTTTCAATATGTCCGTGGGTATTGTTCCACTGCAGGGCATGGAAGGGCGAAAAGCCATCAGGCAAAACAAAGGGAAACACAAGAGCCGTTTTTTCTTCGCCTTGCCCGCAAATGATAAGTTGATCCGAAGGGACAACCGTTACATGATCCCACAATTCCACATTTGCTGGTAGTATAAAGTTTTCTGGCGTATCTAAACAATTTTCTGGTATACTAGGCATGGCTTGCTCCTGTTTGCTCCATACGTTGGGCAATAATTCTTGTAAGCTGGGTGTTTTCAGAAAGCATTATGGAAAGCATAACAAGCATACATTCGTTGTATGTTTCCAGTTTGTCTTCTTCCCCTTCTGTAGGGATTATGCGCGAGAATTGTTGTTGAAATTTACACGCATCATCACATTCTTTCATCCCGTTTAATGGACATTTTTGCATGGGATATATCCTTTTTAGAGTTTCATAATATAGCAAAGGGAATAATAAGGGGGCAAATGCTCCACTTCATTTGTTGTATTACCCACAAAAACGTGGGTGTGCGCTGTACCTGTATACGCGTGGGTGTGGGCTGGAGAGGTGTGAGTGTGGGGAGTGGAAGAGCCGCTAGACGCAGCCGCACAATGATTATTTCCAGAAGGGCTTGTAGTTACACCTCCTCCCCATGCGGTAACCCCAAAATATCCACTACCACCTGCACAACTAATATGGAAGTGGCTTGCCATCTGCGCCACACTCAGCGTTGTTGCCCCCACATTCCCCGGTGTTGTGCTGGCAATACTGCCACCTGCCACAGTTTCTGTTATACTGCCGCTTGTGGTATGCTTGTGCTTTTCCGTGCCACCTTTTTGGCCAGCAGTTTGTGGAGTAGCACCACGCACAAAAACATCCCGCAAGTCTGGGGTGCCACCACCGCCATCACAAAGCCGCCAGCCAGAACGTGGTAAGCCACTTGTTGCGTGTTTGGGTGTGATATTGTCTGGCATAAAGTCGCCTTTATACAAAATAATATCCCCCGGGGCGTTGGCATCACGCGCTTCCACAATGCCTTGTATTGCCTGAAAAAGCTGGGTTAAGTCCAAGGCATTTGGGGTAATGCCAGCGCCTTCAATTACCGCCAAAATTTCCCGTTGCGGGTGTTCTAACGCTTCCCCACAGATGGGAGAACCGCGTGTTATACCCGGTGTGCCGGTAATAAACGGGGCGTTGGGGTCTAAAGACCCCGGAGGTGGGTTGTATTTCATGGGCTTATGCCTCCCGATAGTCAAAGGTTAATAAAATATGTGCCAGTTTGTCACGGTGCATCACACACTCTAAACTTTCCGCACTGCGCCAGTCTAAAATACGCTCTGGGCAAGCAGAACTGCCACAACGCGCCCAAATAAGCCTATCCCCATGCACAATAACACGTAGCCAAAAACGTATAGTTTCTGGCCCGCAAAAGGCAATTTCATGATGCTTTTGTATTTCTCGCTCGCTAAGACCAGAAATATCCATACACTCATGCCAGCCGCATAAAGCAGGCCAAAAATCTTCAATGGTTACCGTGTAGCCCAAAGTTTCCGCCAGTTCGTACCAATAGGTCAAATCCTGCCGCCCTAAATCCCGCAGTTTGCCAAGCACGGCGTCCCGCCGTTCCTGCAAGGTGCTGCCGGCGGGCAAGCACGCATCTGGCAAGGCAAGCACACGCTCCCAATCTGCAACGTGAACATGAGCATGACCCAATGCTGGTAGGC
>CAZJOG010000237.1:0-3342 GCA_964547565.1 uncultured Desulfovibrionaceae bacterium | reverse complement strand
CCCTAAAGAATGAAGGAAAGATAAGATGAGTAAGTTTAAAATTGGGGATCGTGTTGTGGCGGATACAGGCAAAGGCACTCCCCCGTATTCCCGTGATGGTTTGGGGCTTTTAAAGGCGTGGGAACTTGCGGGCAGCCACAGTGGTTTTGTGCGCATGGAAACCGGGCAAAAAGGGCTGGTTTTTACTATTGGCCTGCGCCTTGTGCCACTTGCGGCTGCGCTGGAAGTGCCGCAACAGGTGCAAACCGAGCAGGGAGCAGACAAACGGGCAAGCACCTGCCTTATTGTTTCTCCCAAAGCAAGAGAACGCCATTTGCTTGTGTATTATCTGCAGGGTATGGCGGAGCTGGATCAGGTATTTGAAGCGGGGAATGCAACGGAAGCGCTGGAGGTGTACACCACCACTATGCCGCCGCTTGTTGTGCTGGACCCCAGCCTGCCGGAAGAGGAGTATATCCAGCTTATTGCCAATATCCGGGCTTTTGAGGGTGATAATGTTTACCCTGCCACGTCTTTTCTGGGTTTGTGCAAAGACGAAAAAGCGGCTGCGTCGCTTATGCGTGCAGGCTGTGACGAAACTCTCCCCTGGCCCCATGCGCGGGCGGCTTTATACGCGGTTCTTGGGCCGCTTTTGGATGCAAGCCGTGCGCGGCCGTGGCCGTCTTTACGCCGTGCGCCAGATGCGGAGTATGTGCCCATAGCAAAACCTGTCGCAAAATCTGTAGCTGAAACACCTGCAACAGAAACACCTGCGCCGGAAAAAAACACGCCCCAGAAAATCGAACCAGAAAAAACGTTGCCAAAACAAACTCCATCAGTCGTAGGGGATAAACCTGCGGAAGATGCGCAGTCGGCAACGCGCAAACCACCTGCGCCCATCATCTGGCAGGAAGAAAAAACCAAGGCGGATAGCCCGGATCTTATCCTCACACTGGAAATGCAGGGCGCGCAGGCCCGTAAAGCAGCGGCTCTACGCGAAAAAACGCCTGCACAGGCTGCCTTTGAACCTGATGAACCTGTGTTTGAGCTTATGCCGGAACATCTGGCAAGAGCAATACCCGCCCAGGGAGAACAGTCCGTATTGACGGATCTGGCAGAATTGGCGGAACAATTACAACAGCCGCAGGTGTTATCGGCGCAAGTGGCACAAGTACCCGACTTACCAGATTTGCCAGATTTACCAGACTTACCGGATGTATCAGACTTAGCGGACTTACCCGACTTACCCGACTTGCCCGACTTGCCGGATTTACCGGATTTGCCGGAATCACTGCAAGAACCTGGACAACCGGCTTTATCAGAACAGCCAGTACCCGCGGGATTATACGAGTCCACGGAATTGCCGGAATCGGAGGAAGTGTCAGAATTGCCAGAATTACCGGATTTGGCGGATTTGGAGGAATTGGCGCAACCATCCCAAAAAACAGAACAGCCTGCAGTATCGGAACTGGCAGAATTGCCAGAACCGGAGGCTCTTGGGTTGCCAGAACCTTTGGATTTTGCAGAACCGCAAACAGACGCATTGTTGCCAGAAAATCAGCCAGATTTGGCGAATTTACCGGACTTGCCGAATTTACCGGAATTACCAGAAGAACCAAACTTGCCAGAGCCGTTAGATTTGCCCGAACATTTGGACGTGCCGGAACATTTGGATTTGCCGAAGCAAGGGGAACAGGCAGAAGCTGCCGCACCGCAGCCCAGTACATCTTTATTGCTGGAGACAGTGCAACTGCCGCCGCCGCCCGCACAGGAGGAGCCGCTCACTTCGCCCTTTGCACCAACAGAAAAAAAGAAAGGTTTTTTCAGCCGTATTTTATCGTTAAAACCAACACCCCATGTGGAAATCCAGGATATACAGACAACTGAGTTTTGGGGCGCGGAATGGGTGGGTGAGCCAGAACCTTTGCATGCGACAAATTCGGCATCTGATTCCGCAACGCACGAAAAACCAGAGGTTCAGAAACCCAGAGAACTGCATTTTCGTGCGGAACAAGTGGAAGAAGATTTTTCCAGTGCATCTGTGCAGGTAGAAAACATGCGTTTTGTGCTGGATTCTCCGGAGTCTGCCACTTCCGTGTCTGTTTTAACACCTTTAAGCGAAGGGCCTGCAGTGGCGTTTTCTTTTGTCTCTGCGGAAACGGAAACGGAGTCAGATCCTGCATATCCTTCCGGCTCTGCGCCTGAACCTGTTATGCCTTTGGATATGGAGGCTGTAAATACCTTGCCTTTAGATATGCCGCCCCTAGACATGGCGCCTTTAGATACGCTATCTGAAAAGCCTTTGTCGCAGGAGACTTCTGCTCGTATAGAGCGGCTGTCGCTTTTGGATTTCCCGGGTGTACCGGCTGCAGAAAAAACGGAAAAAGGCCGCCATCGTAAGAATTCTGCCCCGGAAAAAACGCATACATATCTTACGCTTTCCATGGATTCTGCTTCTGCTGGCATAAATACGCAGGTGGCAAAGCAGAATATTATAGAATTAACAGAGGAAGATATGGTCCCGTTGGGTTTGCCTGTTTATGACGTGGCAGAGGCTATGGCAGAAGACACAACGGGCGATGCGGATACCCCACCTTTTGCGGATATACAGGCGCTTTTTGCCCAACTTCAGCAAGAGTGGACAACATCTTCCCCCCAGTTTGCGGCTACAGCCCAAAATCTGGCTATGGAAGCAGGCGCATACGGCCTGTACCGCCTTGTGGATTTATGTTGTGGGCTGGCGGAAGCTGCGGAAAAAGGGGAAAAAGACGCCGTGCTCCAACTTCTGCTGGATGCGGAAGAGGAGATTGTGCGTCATGTGTAAGGCCGCATCTGCCACAGGGGGGGGTGAAATTTTCAGGCCCGGAACACAAAAAATGCGCCGGCAATAATAAGCCCAAAACCTACAACATGGTTCCAGGTAAGGCTTTCACCCAGATACAGTGTGGAAAACACCCCAAAAACAGTAAGGGAAATAACTTCCTGTATAGTTTTGAGTTCTGCGGCACTGAAATAGCCGTACCCTATGCGGTTGGCTGGTACCTGCATACAGTATTCAAAAAATGCTATCCCCCAGCTTACCAGAATAACAATAAACAGGGGCATGGCTTTAAAGCGCAAATGCCCGTACCAGGCAAATGTCATGAATACATTGGAACCCAAAAGCAGCAGAATTGTGATAAGTGGAGTAGGTATTGACGGCATATTTTCCTCTGTATACAAAGCGATAACGCCCGCGGCGTGCAAAAAGCAGTATAGTGTTTACTTGCAAAAGTAAACACTAGGTTGTTGACAAAGTCAGCAACCTGCCGGCAGAGGGAATAGGCATGGCTTTGCCGTGCCGTAAAATGACCGAATGCCGTG
>CAZJOG010000236.1:0-3374 GCA_964547565.1 uncultured Desulfovibrionaceae bacterium | reverse complement strand
TTCTATCATAAAGGCCATTGTTTGCTTGTCTTTAAGCGGCCAGTGGATGTAAGACCAGTCTTCAGTATATATAGACCAACCCGCTTTGTAGTAGCCGGAAATGGCAAAGTCGCGCACTTTTTCCACTTCTCCTCTTGCCATAGGCAAAAGAGAAAAGCCCTGCATGTCCGGGTGTACACCAATACCCAGCCAATCGCATACAGTGGGGGCCACATCGCAAGACTGCACAAAGCCTTTTACCCGCTTGCCTGCAGGCAGCCCAGGCCCACGCATAATAAATGGCGCGTGGGAAAGTTCTTCATACGGCCAAGGGCGTATTTTCCGCATAATGCCGTGCCCGTGTTCGCCATAGCCCATTGGCTCTCCGTGGTCAGAAACCAGCAGCATAAGGGTGTTTTCTTCCAGACCAAGGCGACGCACAGCATCCAGCAAATACCCAAACCACTTGTCGCAAAGGGTAACAAGTTCTGCATACAGCATGCGGATATGGTGCAGTTCCCTTTCCTGATAAATACCGTCGCAGTCGCCCATGAAGGGCAGAAAATCCTGCTTGCCGTTATATTCCGGGTCATAAGGGCAGGGGATATCCATATAGACAGAAGGCGGGTTCCAAGGTTCGTGGGGGTCAAAAGAGTCTATCCACAGGAAAAATTGTTTGTTCCTGTCTATTTGTTCCAAATACTCCACGGCTTTTTTTATTGTTTTCGCCACATACCTGTCTTCATCGCTACGCCAATATTGTGTTTGCCTCAGGTATGAGCCAAGTTCTTCTAAAAGTGGCGTTGCAAGGTCTTCTTGAAAAACGCTTTCTGTATTTTTTTTGATATGGTCTTCAATATAATCTTCAGGGTTACCATGGTAAAGGGCGTCGCCCCCATAAAAGTAGTGATCCAACTCGTGACCATGTGTGAAATACACTTTATCAAAGCCTCTTGTATAGCCAAATTTTGGCAAGCGGTACATGGGGCAATCAAAAATAATGGCGGTATCTATTGGCCGCCCCCAACAAAGATCCGCTATGGTTGTATCGCCCATACGTAAGGGGCTCCAACCAGCTTCATGCAGGTTGTAACAACCCGTGTGCATACTACGCCTGCATGGAACCGTGGGCAAGCTTTCTGTAAAGCAGTTTTCAAATAACACACCTTCACGCGCAAGCCTATCCATATTGGGCGTTTTAATCCACTCATTCCCATAACAGCCAAGATAGTTGAACTGCAATGAGTCAAACATGACCACAATAGCATTGTTAAGCATACTATTCTCCTTTTTTTTATTCCCATGAAGCAAGTTTTGTGCCAAAATCTGCGCTTTGCGCCTTGACAAAAAGATGGAAAAAAACTACAAGGAAAAAAAAGTGTTGCGCCATTTTGCGCCGCTACTTCTTGTTTGAGGAAAAGTGTGGCGATGTTTGTAGACGGAAATTAGCGATATTTCAACAAAAATATGCCGCTGTGGCAACATTTAGCGCTCTAAAAACAAAACACAAGAGGACGCGGAATGGGTTTGTTGGTAATGGCATTGTGCACAATGGTAGCAAGCTAACAAAACCCATTGGGTTTATATTCATCTGGATGTCATTGTGGCGCCGCATGTGGAGAATGCCTTACCATGAAAACCTTAGAACTCCTTCTCTCAGAAGTTAGCGAAGCATTATCCAGCAACAGCGTGTATTCCGAGGCTTTTTTGTTGGCGTTTATGGCTATACAAAAAGAACTGCCGCTTACGCGGATAAGCCTTGGTCGTATTGAAAATCCCACAATCGTCCGTTATATTGCTTCTTTTTCAGAGCAAGAAGGCCTTGCCCCACCCGGGGCACTTCCTATGACGCAAGAACAAAAGCAACTTTACGCCCAAGCTGCCAATGATTTACTCATCCCGTTTGAGTTGGTGGAAAAACCTGGCCAGACTGCTTCTTCCAGACTGTACGACAGCGTACGTGTGGTGGAATACACCTACCCATATTATATTTGCAGAAATACCCAAGATTCGCTCTTTGTGAATACGTGTTGTTATTTTTTTAAACAAAATACTGAAATAACAGAAGAAATTTTACAGGTATTGCGCCTTATTAGCCAGCCTTTTTATGTTTTTGCGTCTTCGTGGGTAGTATTTTTAGAATTAGAAAGTTTAAAGCAACAGGCAGAATTTGAAAACAAGCGCCTTAGAGCCAAAATGTCCCAACGTTTTGCCAAAGATATTTTGGGAAAAAATGGAGGTCTTAAGCAAGTTTGGGAGCAAGTGGAAAAAGTGGCCCCACTCAATGTTTCCGTGCTTATTAGTGGCGAAACAGGAACAGGGAAAGAGCTTATAGCCAAGGCGCTTCATGCAGTGTCTGACAGGGCGGATAAACCATTTTTAGCCATTAATGCAGGGGCAATTCCCCCAACTCTTGTAGATAGTGAACTTTTTGGCCATATCAAAGGGGCGTTTACAGGCGCCATAACAACCCACCCTGGAATTTTTGAACGCGCGTGCGGAGGAACACTTTTTTTGGATGAAATTGCAGAGCTTCCTTTGGAAGTTCAAACCCGTTTTTTGCGTGTGCTTGAAGAACGTACTGTCACTCGGGTGGGCGGGGAAACAAGTGTCCCCGTTGATTTTCGCCTTATTACCGCCACGAATAAAGACTTAAAAAAACTGGTAAGCGAAGGCTTTTTCCGCGAAGATTTGTTGTACCGTATCCAAGTGGTCAAGTTAGAAATACCCCCTTTGCGTATGCGTAAGCAAGATATTCCTCTTTTTGTGCAGGCATTTCTGGAAAGCAAGGCAGAACGTTTTGGGTGTAAAGTACCAAAAGTTCCCCAAGAGGAGCTGCTACGGCTTTTGCGGTATGATTGGCCAGGCAATGTACGGGAATTGCAAAATGTTGTGGAAGAAGCGCTTGCCTTTGCTGGCAATGGTTTATTGCACTTTTGGCCAAATGCAGCGCACAATTTCCAGAAAAATGACAAAAGCAGTACGGACAATCTTGCTTGCCTTGAAGTGCCGTACGCTGACGTTTGTAGACTATACTTCACCAACGCACTGGCAAAATGTTCAGGCAAACTGAGTGGAAAAGGCGGCTTGACAGAATTTTCAGGGCTTCCGTATAGTACAGTCCGGTCTAAACTGGATAAACTCAACATTCCCTACTGCAAAAAACACGGCACAAGCATATAATATTTTCTTTATACATTCTATAAAAACTTTTGCCGCAACATCTTTTATTGATAAAGAGGGCCATAAAGCAGAAAAAACACAAGAGTGTTTCGCTTGCTTTGCAATCTGCAATTATTGCAACAAGTTGCGATAATTTTCTAAAGGCACGCCGGCCTCGTCATGACGGTGGAAGTAAATTTCGCCTATTCCTCGCCGCGGGCGGCAGCTCTCGC
>CAZJOG010000235.1:0-3417 GCA_964547565.1 uncultured Desulfovibrionaceae bacterium | reverse complement strand
ATATGGAGGCTGTTTTTTCGGCTAAGGTGGAAAAAAAGAATGCCATGGAGTTTGTGGAAATGAACTTCAGCCTGCAGCCTGTTATCCGGCAAATCCGGCAGATTGCCCACACGGATATCACCGTGATTGTGTATGGGGAAAGTGGTGTGGGTAAGGAGTTTATTGCCAGAGCTATCCATGAATCTTCTGCGTATAAACGCGGGCCGTTTGTGGAAGTAAACTGCGGCGCTTTACCGGAAAATTTGGCAGACAGCCTGCTTTTTGGCCATGAAAAAGGTTCGTTTACAGGCGCCATACAGACCATGCCCGGCTATTTTGAACAGGCGCAGGGGGGCACACTGTTTTTGGATGAAGTGGGGGAACTTTCCCCTTCTGTACAGGTAAAACTTTTAAAAGTGTTAGAAAACAAAAAAGTACAACGCCTTGGTTCGCAAAAAAGTATCCAGCTGGATATGCGTGTGGTGGCTGCTACTAACAGGAATTTGCAGCAAATGGTTAAAGCGGGGACATTCCGGGAAGATTTGCTGTTCCGTCTGAACCGCTTTATTTTGCAGATTCCCCCCTTGCGGGAACGTAAGCAGGATATTTTTAATATTCTTTCGTATTTTATGAAGAAAAAAACCCAAGAATACCGCCTGCCAGAACCTCCCCGTATAGCGCCCCATTCTGTGGACAAAATTTACCAGTATACCTGGCCCGGTAATTTGCGGGAGTTTGAAAACATGCTGGACAGGGCTTTTATCCGCAATATTGGGGCACCCTCCCATGCTATGCTGGAGCTGGACTTTCCGGCAGATGCTGTTTTTGTGCCAGACACAAAAGAATTACCAACAAGCGGGGCAGGGTATGCGCCTTTAAGCCAGCCGGCAGATCTGGATAAAACACTGGATGAGGTTATCGAAGCCCATGTGGTCGCTGTGTTACACGCATGCCACGGCAAAATTTACGGGCAGGACGGGGCTGCCAAAAAATTAGGTGTCCATCCTAATACAGTGCGTAATTATATAAAAAAATATAAATTAAATTTTTAAACCCGTACAGGCCGCCCTCTTTTTCTGGGGGGTGTTTCCCCGTTTTTTTTCAGTCTGGCGCGTAATGTATTGGGGTGTATGCCCAAGAGGGCAGAAGCGGAATCTGGCCCAGTAAGTTTTCCCCCGGCTTTTTTAAGGACAAAATGGATATATTTTTCTTCCAGCTCGTCCAAACGCGGCATTTCCGCAAAAAAGTTTTCAAGCCCATGCGGGGTGGGCGGATGGATAGGCTCCTGGTCTAAGGCAAAAACAAGTTTATGCACCTGGTTGTTTTTGTCTGCAGAAAGCAGAAGGGAGCGCTCCAAAATATGTAAAAGTTCCCGCACATTACCGGGGAATGCATAATCCAGCAATTTTTGCATTTCTGTTTTTGATGCCTGCGGCAAACTGGAGAATCCCAATTCCTTGGCTTTATTTTGCAAAAAATAGTTCACCAGAAGAGGGATATCGTGTTTTCTTTCTCGTAATGCGGGTACATGCACAGGGAAATGGCTAATGCGGTAATACAAATCTTCCCGGAACAATCCATTTTCTATGGCTTTTTTTAAATTTTTATTTGTGGCAACCAAAAGGCGGAAGTCCACTTTTTTTGTTTTTTCTGAACCAATTCTTTGTATTTCATGGTTTTCCAGTACACGCAAAAGACGGATTTGCGCCTGGAGGGATAAATCCCCAATTTCATCTAAAAACAGGGTACCCCCATTGGCCTGCTCAAAATAACCGGCATGGCTTTGGAAGGCGCCCGTAAATGCCCCTTTTTCATACCCAAAAAAACTGCTTTCAATCAGGGTTTCCGGCAAAGCCCCGCAGTTTACCTTCACAAATGGGCCGTGGGCACGTTTGGAATGCTCGCGTATCATTTCTGCCAGCACTTCTTGGCCCACCCCTGTTTCCCCGGTGATAAGCACGGGGGTATCGGTGGGGGCAATTTTTTCTGCAAGTTCTACCACATGGCTTAAATCGCGGGAGAGTTTTAAAACCTGGGTGGCGGAAGAAATATAAGGCGGAAATTCAATAGAATAAAGAATTTCCTGGCCTTCTGTGCTTTTTTTTACTTCCTGCGCAAGGGCGCGTGTTATACTAAACAGGGTTTCCGCTGTGGAGCGCGTATAGGCATGTTTTTCGTAGGACATAAGGCCAATAGCGTGTATCACTTCCCTGTTTTCAAACAGGGTGACCGCCAGCATGGACTTAAAGCGGGCGTGGTTTTCCCGCATAAGAAAGGTTTGTGCATCCCCTTGCTGGGAGTTATCCAGAATAAAAGCTTCCAGTCCCCCTGTGGGGTCAAGGGGAAAAACCTCCACTTTATTAGGCTTTACTAAAACCGAATCTACCTGGACTTGGCTGTTTTTTTCCCTGTCAATATTGGCTAACTGGTTATTGGTATGGGTGATAAGGTCTGTGGTGGCGTATATGATACGGTCCACAGAAACAACGCTGGACAAAACCATTTGCAAAAACGCCAGTGCGTTGGTCATACCCAGGTTGCAATACTGGTCGCAAAGTACTGTTTCTAAAAGACCTTTTTCTTTTTTATCCATGCTTTTTCCCCCGTGTATTATTTAACTATAAATCATATAATTTTTGCTGTAAATACTGAAAAAGAGTTTAATTTTATACAACAATTAATAAATAAACTCAATAAAATCAATATTATTTTAGTGGCATAGTTTTTGCTTATTCTTTAGAAAAAAGGAGAATTCTATGCTGAAAAATGCAATTGTTACTATGTTTGACAGCCTCCAGTGGAACTATGTGGGGGCTTATGGAAACACTTGGATTAAAACACCTAATATGGACCGCCTTGCCCGCGAAGGTGTCCTTTTTGAAAACGCGTATATCGAAGGTTTACCCACAGTGCCCTGCCGCCGTGCCATGCACACTGGCCGTTACACCCTGCCTTTTGGCGGCTGGCAGCCCCTTTCCATGGAAGACACCACCATAGCCGATCTTTGCTGGGGCCGTCCTATTGATACAGCCCTTATTTTTGACTGCCCCATGTACCGTCTGCCCAAGTTTGGTTACACACGCGGTTTTGACAAAGTATGGTTTACACACGGGCACGAATCTGACCATATGTTTTACGAGCAAGATCCGCTGTATCACTACAAAGTGGAAGACTATTTTGAAGACCACGTTGTGGCGGACATTATCCGCACCAAGGGTGACAGAGGTATTGCCGCCCACATGCGCGAAACCGAATGTTACCTGAAAGAACGCCAGCACTTTGGCACCACGGAAGATGACCGCTATGTGGCCATTACCATGAAAAAAGCCATTGAATATTTGGAACAGGTAGACCGCAACAAACAGTTCTATTTGTGGATAGACAGCTTTGACCCGCATGAACCCTGGGATCCGCCATCTGTATGGAATGACTTCCCCT
>CAZJOG010000234.1:0-3423 GCA_964547565.1 uncultured Desulfovibrionaceae bacterium | reverse complement strand
CATACGCGCCATGCGCCTTTATTTCTTTATTTTCCATACCGTAACCTTAACCTTGGGACTGCTCGTGAAGGTTCACACATTACTTGACGTAATGGCCGTAAGTATTTATACGCTTGGAATTAGTTACACCATTTCCTTACAAGGGGCAAGGGGGACACGTTGAACTGTAACCCTTTGTCACCCTTCATCTGGAGAAAACATGGAAATTCCCTGGGAAGGCAGAGGCGCAGAAATAACCCGTAGTCTCATACGGCTGGCGCTTGAAGAAGATGGCCCGGATGCCACCAGCAATGCACTTTTTGCCCTGGACGCTAACTGTGCGGCAACTCTTGTGGCAAAAGAAGATACTCTTGTGGCCGGGTTGCCGGTCATGGAGATGGTTTTTCACGGGATAGACGTTTTGGACAGAGAAAAAGGCCGCACAGCCATGCCACCCGCACATTGGGAAATTTTGGCAGAAGAAGGAGCATCTGTTCCTGCAGGAACAGCCCTGGCAAAGTTGTGGGGGAATCCGGCTTTGCTGTTCAGGGCGGAGCGGGTTATTCTTAATATTGTATGCCACACCTGCGGGATAGCAAATTTAACCGCAAAGTATGTGAAAGAGCTGGAAGGCACGCATGTTACGTTGCTGGATACACGCAAAACTATGGCAGGACACCGCTCTCTGGAAAAGTACGCGGTGCGTATTGCAGGGGGCAAAAACCACAGGTTTTCGCTTTTAGATATGCTGATGCTGAAAGATAACCATATTGACGCCGCCGGCTCTATAACAGCGGCCATAACAGAATTGCGTAATATGTACGCAGATTGCCTGCCCATAACAGTGGAATGCCGCACAAAAGCAGAGGTGGAAGAAGCGGTTGCCTGCAAACCCACCCGCATTTTGCTGGACAATATGTCCACAGCACTGCTGGCAGAAGTATTGCCGCTTATTCCAAAAGTGCAGGCGGCCGGCACACAACAGCAAGAAGGGCAGGAAGGTATTGAGGCAGAAATAAGCGGAGGCATCAATCTGGAAAACATCCGGGCGTATGCACTATCGTGCAAAGAGCGCCCGGCAGACTTCATATCTGTGGGACGCATCACCCACTCCGCACCTGTTGCGGATTTAAGTATGGTGTTTGCCCGATAATAAGGAGTTTTTATGGACATGACACAGGAAATACAACGCTACAAAGAAAAACTGCAAGACAGTGTATACATTGTGGGCCACCATTATATGGCAGATTCTGTTATCCGCCATGTGGACAAAGCGGGGGATTCTCTGGAACTTTCCCGCCTTATGGATAAAGTGGGGGGCCGCCATGTTGTCTTCTGCGGGGTGCATTTTATGGCGGAATCTGCCTGTGTTATGGCTATGCCCGGGCAGCAGGTGTATTTGCCCGCCCCGGACGCGCAGTGTGTTATGGCTGGCATGTGCCCTGCCCCCCTGCTGGAACATGTGCTGAACACCCTGCAAAAAGGGGGGCGTAAGGTTATACCCCTTGCGTATGTGAACACCCCGCTGGCTGTAAAAGCTGTGGTGGGCAAGTTTGGCGGGGCGGTCTGCACCTCCAGCAGTGCCACCAAAATGCTTACCTGGGCATTGGCAGAAGGGGATGCCGTCCTCTTTTTGCCGGACAAAAATTTAGGCCAGAATACCGCCAAACTGCTTGGCCTGCCCCAAAATAAAATAGCCCGCCTGCATGTACAACAAAATGGCGCTCTTATAAAAAATTCCCAAACAGAAGCCGCCCGCCTTTTGCTTTGGCCCGGTTGCTGCGCTGTACATGCAAAACTTACGCCGGAACACGCCAAAACATGGTACGCCGCGCACCCCGGCGGCAAAATATTTGTGCACCCTGAATGCGCCCCCGCGCTGGTAGACATGGTGGATGGCGCAGGCTCCACCACCTTCCTTATCCAGCAGGCAGAAAATGCGCCCGCTGGCGCACAGCTTGCTATAGGCACGGAAATAAACCTTGTGGATCGCCTTGCTAAAAAACACGCAGGCCGTGTACACATTACCTCCCTTTCCCCTGTTGCCTGCTCTAATATGGCAAAATTGCAGGAAAAAGACTTGCTTGTCTCCCTCAAGGAACTTGCCGGCGAAAAAGTGCCCCACTCCACCCGTGTGCATGTAGACCCGGCCCTTATTCCCCCGGCACGCGCCGCTATTGAAAAAATGCTTACCATTTGCGCCTGATACCCCGTTCTGTCTGTCTTCCCATAATCTCCCCTTTAGCCTATCGACATGCCCCAACCGGCATAGCCGGAACAATGAAGGTCTTTTTCAGTGAAAACAATAGCTTGTCAAAGTCACGTGCTGGTTATAGGCGCGGGCATTTCCGGTTGCGCGGCGGCTCTTGCCCTTGCGGACTCAGGTTTGCGTGTCTCTCTTGTTACACCTTCCGAAAAACTGGATGGCGGCAATTCCTCCCTGGCGCAGGGGGGCATTGTGTTTGTGCCGGAAAAAGGCGAACAAAACGCGCTTGAAGAAGACATTTTTATAGCAGGCCACCGCTATAACTACGACAAAGCCGTGCGTTTTTTAGCGACGCATGGCAGCGATGTTGTGCAAAAACTTCTGGTAGACCGGCTTTCTGTGCCGTTTAACCACCGCAGCCCGGACAGTTCGGAGTGGGACCTTACCCGCGAGGGTGGGCATTCTGCCTCGCGTGTGCTGCACTGCGCAGATTACACAGGCCGCGCCATTATGTGCCTGTTCCACCAGGCTGTTATGGCCCACCCGGATATAGATGTGCTTACCCAACGCTCTGCCGTTGACCTTATCACCACAGAACACCACGCCACAGGCCACGCCTTCCGCTATGAACTAAAAAACCAATGTGTGGGCGCCTATATATACAACAATGAAACCAAAAATGTGGAAACCCATCTGGCAGACTACACCCTGCTTGCCACCGGAGGTGTAGGGCAGGTGTATCTGCACTCCACCAACAGCCACTGGGCTATTGGTTCTGGCATATCCATGGCCCAGCGCGCCGGCGTGCGCCTCGCCAATATGGAATTTATGCAGTTCCACCCCACGTCTCTTTACTCCCAGTCAGAACAACGCCCCCTTATCACAGAGGCTATGCGCGGCGAAGGGGCCATGCTTATCAATGCCGCAGGTAATGCCTTTATGCCCGCCTACGACTCCCGTGGAGACCTTGCCCCGCGCGATATTGTGTCGCAGGCTATTGTGAGCGAAATGCTTAAAAATGGCGACCACTGCGTTTTTCTGGACGCCACAAAAATGGAATGCGATGTCAGAACCCGCTTCCCCACCGTGTTTGAAAACTGCCTCAATATTGGCATAGACATGCGCAAACACCCCATACCTGTTGTGCCTGCTGCTCACTATTTTTGCGGGGGTATACTGGTGGACCTTAAAGGCCGCTCCACCCTGGACCGCCTTTACGCTGTGGGCGAATGTTCCTG
>CAZJOG010000233.1:0-3425 GCA_964547565.1 uncultured Desulfovibrionaceae bacterium | reverse complement strand
ACTTTATAACGTTTTGTGGGTCTTGCGCCAAGGTCTGCATTACTCATGTGGATAACAAGCGAGGGGTGCAAAGCGGCAATAATAGCTTCCAGATCCAGCAGGAAAATAACCCGGTTTTCCAGACGCACAACACCTGTAATGGACCCCCGGCTCATACTCTGCAAAAACGCACCAGGCGATTCTACCTGCGACCAGCTTATGCGGTGGATACGGGTAACACCAGACACAAGAAAAGCATTTTGCAGCTTATTAAATTCTGTGATGATAATTTTGGGATCCGGGTCTTCCAAGGGGCCTTTATCCAAAAAACTGCACAAATCAATAAGAGGCACAATACGCCCGTTTCTGTAAGGAAATGCGCCCTTTACGCTGGGGTGCCGCATTTGGGGCATGGCTGTTACAGGTTCTGGGCGGATAATCTCCACCACTTTGGACACATTTATCCCATAATAACCGGTATACCCGTCTTTTTCATTGATGAAAAATTCAACAATTTCAAGTTCGTTTGTACCGGATTCCAAAAGAATTTTGTTTTGTGACATGCTGTTCCCCCCGCAAAAAAGTTGGGTACGGACACACTTTACATGGAGAAAGTTACTTCGTCCAGAGGTCAGTGGCAGGACTTAATCATTTTCAATAGCTTCAATATGCACATTATGGTTCGTAAAAACACAAATATCTGCGGCAATGTGGATAGCTTCTTCCGCTATTTGGGAAGGGGTCATATCCGGCAGCTCTTTTTTATGCTGCAACAGGGCCCTGGCAGCTGCCAAAGCATAGGGGCCACCCGAACCAATGGCCGCCACACCGTCATCTGGCTCCACCACGTCCCCGGTGCCTGTCAGAATAAGGGTGTGTTCTGCATCCGCCACTATAAGCAAAGCTTCCAGCTTGCGTAAGTAGCGGTCCTTACGCCAGTCTTTGGCAAATTCCACAGCCGCGCGCATAAGCACGCCTCCGGATTCTTCCAGCTTGGCTTCAAAGCGTTCAAATAATGTAAAGGCGTCTGCTGTTGCTCCGGCAAACCCCGTAATCACCTTCCCTTTATATAAACGGCGCACCTTTTTGGCTGTGTGCTTCATCACCATGCTTTCACCCATGGTAACCTGACCATCACCCGCTATGGCAACACCTTTTTCTGTACGCACAGAAACAATTGTGGTGGCATGCATTTCCATTTAAATATCCTTATAATGTTTATTCGGCTTTTCGCCATTGTTCTTTACGTTCTTTGTAAAGTTTTTGAAATTTTTCCAGCTCTGCTACCTGTTCCGGGGTTTTGGCCAAAGGTTTTACTTTTTCCAGCAAATTTTCTGTTTTGCGCTGGTCGTTTACATACAAAGACGCATACGCAAGCTGAAGAAACCCTTCAAAATGTTTGCCATTTTTACCAAGGGAATTGCCATAAAATGTTAGCACTTCCGCGTCTTCCGGCACATAACGCAAAACTTCTTTATAATAGTTTTGGGCTTCCACATACTTACCCTGCTCATCCGACACACGGCCAAGGTAAAAACTGGCCATATAGTCTTTGGGATTTTTTGCCAGCGCAGCCATAAGATGTGCCTGGGAGGTTGCCAGATCGCCTTTTTCAAATTCAAAAATACCCGCTTCCCGTATAATAAGCGAATCCTGGGGAGCAAGTTCCAAAGCTTTGCGGAAAAAAGACGCCGCGGCTGTGATATTGTTTTGCCGGCTGGCCACAATACCCAGCCCCATATGTTTGTAGGGGTCTGTATCTGGTTTTGCGGCAAAAAACTGCGGGGCCTGGCGCACATCCCCAAAATGCCCCCATACCAGACTTTGCACGCGGAAAAAGCGCGTGTTATCATCCTGCCTGCCTGTAATATCCGCTGGCAAACTTTGTAAACGGCTGGACATAGAGGAGATACGCGCCTGTAAATCCGGGTGGGTAGAAAGATACTGGGGGATACCACGGCCCCACTGGTTACGCTGCATCACACTAAACGCACCCATAAGACCCTTGGGGTTGTAGCCCGCCTTTTGCATGTACTGTATGCCAAAGTTATCCGCATCACTTTCATCCGCGCGGGAATAACTGAGCATAGCAGTTGCCCCTGCGGCCCCTGCGCCTGCGATAATAGCTTCCGGCGCGTTTGTGCCACTGCCAAGTGCCAGGCCAGCCACAGAAGCCAGTAATGTGGCAATGGTGATAAGCTGCCCCCGCTGGATACGGCTTGCGATATGCCGCTGGGTCACATGGGCGATTTCATGCGCAAGCACCCCAACAAGCTGGGATTCTGTTTCCAGACTCTGGATAAGCCCGGAATGCACAAAAACATACCCGCCTGGCGAGGCAAAGGCATTCAGGGAAGGGTCATAAATCACATAGGTATGGAAAGGATACGGCTGGGGTGGCAAAGTAGCCACAACAGAATCCACAAGGTTTTTTACATACAGTTTAATTTCCGGGTCTTCAATAAGCGGGAAGGAAGACTGGATAAACATGGCCATTTCCCGGCCCATCTTCATTTCATCCGCCAGGTCAAAGGTAAAAATAGCCGCGCCTGCCTGTCTTACAGAATAAACAGGGGCAAAAATTAAGGCCAGACTAAGCCCAAACACAAAAAAAACTTTGGTGTTTTTTACCCAGTGGGGCACAGCAGATACGCCAAGAGCATACAAAGCACGGGCAAAAAAAGATTGCTGTTTTATGAAGGGATATCCCATACCTGGCCTCCGGCAGTGTCGCGCACTTCTACACCAAGGGCAGCAAGGGCAACGCGGCAGGCATCCGCTTGTGCAAAATCTTTTTGGGAGCGGGCCAAAAGACGCTCCGCCAGCAAACGTTCCACTTCTGCCGTGTTTATCCCCCGTCTGGCTGCGCTTTGCGCTTTAAGATCAGCCAGAAATTTTGCCGGCGGCACAAGGAATACACCCAGTATTTGGGCCCAGCGGTCGCGGCTGTGCAAAAAAGCTTCCAGCACAGCTTTTGTTCCATCCAGTTTTTTGAAAGATTTTTCTTCCAGAAGCCGATTCACAAGGCGCACAAGCCCAAACACATGGCCAAGAGCCGCCGCTGTGTTAAGGTCGTCGTCCATAGCGTCAAAAAACGCTTTGTCCAGTGTTTGGAATTCTTCCAGTATTTCCTGCGGTAAGGCGCCTTTTTGGAAGTTTGTTTCCAAAAGATGCTTGTGGGCATTTTCCAAACATTCATAAATACGTTTTAAGCCCCGCTCCGCTTCTTCCATACTTTCCGGCGTAAAGTCCACAGGGCTGCGGTAGTGTTTGGCAAGCAGGAAAAAACGCAACACTTCCGGCGCATGCTGGTGTAAAATATCGCGGATAGTTTTAAAATTCCCCAGAGATTTGGACATTTTTTCCGAATCTATCTGCACAAAACCATTATGCACCCAGTAATTGGCAAATGTTTTGCCAAGCGCCGCCTCACTTTGCGCAATTTC
>CAZJOG010000232.1:0-3459 GCA_964547565.1 uncultured Desulfovibrionaceae bacterium | reverse complement strand
CAGAAGACCCTGCGCCTCTGTGTCGCGTAAGCGGCGCAGTGGCGCTGGGTCTTCTGGCAATAAGGGGGTTTGGGGGGGCTTAGCCCCCCCAACATATCTTACTTAGCGGGCATACATTCCAGGCTCAGGTCGTTGGGGATAACGAGTACGGGCACGCGGGTGCGGCCGATAACTGTATTGGACGGCTTGACGGAGATAAAGTTCAGGAATGTTTTAGAGGACATGCTACCCATAACAATAAGGTCGGCGCATCTTTCATCTGCCAGGTTGATAATCGCGTCAGCGGCTACGCCTTCCAGAATCACGGCTTCTGTGGTATAGCCGGCGAAGTTTTTGGCTATAAAATCATTGAGGTATTCTTCGGTATTTTTCTTGGAGCTCTCGATAATGGAGTCAACAATAGAGCTGGATTGGACAAAGGCACGGAGGTGATCAGTCGCCGGCAGAATGTGGGTCACAAGAATTTTGGTTTTAGCCTTATCGGCCAGTTTTTTGGTATATTCCACAATGTCATCGCTGTGTTCGATAAGGTTCACCGAACAAATAATCATATCAAACTGTGCCATGTTAAACTCCTTTTGGTGAAAGTGTTAAAAATAGTGTAACCATTTCTTTTAAAATAGCAAGAGGGCATGGCGTCGGCTTATTTTCGCATAGCGTATTGTGTCCAGTCTTTTTTGAAGAATACCCATAGCATACAAAGAGACTGTACAATCATAGAAAGTAACATGGCCATAAAAACACCCCATGCGCCGCCAAAAATCATGTGGGAGAGATACCAGGCGGTGGGCAGGCGCACAAACCATATGCAGGATGTGTTAATAACAAGGGCGTAAATGGTGGCCCCGGCGCCTGTCATAACGCCTGTAAGAATCATACCACCCACTGTAAACGGGGTAGAAAGGATGTTAAAAATCAGGTAGGCCACAATTTGTTTCTGCACGCCCGGGTCTGGGGAGAAAACGGCTGCCAGAATTTCGCGGAAGGGCCACATGCAGGCGGCAACAAGGCTCATAATGCCTGCGCCCAGCACAATATTAATAAAACCAAGGCGTCGGGCTTCTGTTTTGTCGCCACGGCCAAGGGCATTGCCTACCATGATGGACGCGGTGATATTAAAGGCAGAGGCGGGCATAAACAGCATGGATTCCACACGCATGCCGGCTGTCATGCCTGCAAGGGCTGTTACGTTGTCCGGCAGGGTGGCCAATATACCAAAAAGGGTAAGATAGCCTGTTTGCCATAAAAATTGGGTAAGCACAACAGGGGCGGCCACTTTAAGAAGGTAGGGGCTGGCGGCCCGCATCCAGCGCCAGCGGGGGATAATACGCGGCAAAAACAGGCCGGCACGTTTTAAAAAAACAACAGTCAGCACGGCGCTTATCGCTATGGAAGAAAAGGTGGACCACGCTATACCTTTTGCGCCAAAGGCGGGAAACCCAAAAGCCCCAAGGCCAAATGCCAAATCCCCAAATACGTTGATAACACAGGCAATCACACCTAAAATAAGGGGCAGGATAACATTGCGCGTGGCCCGGAAAAGCATACTGCCATTGCCCATAATATACTGGAAAGGCAGAGCAAGAAGCACAACCATAAAAAAGTAACGGGAGGTATCCCACACTTCCGGTGGTATTTGCAAAGCGCCCAGCATGGGGGTGGCAAACAAAAAACCCACTACCATAAGCATGGCGGCCATAATAACGGCCATAAGCATAATAAGGCCCACATAACTTTTTGCCCGGGCCTGCCTGCCTGCACCCATGGACTGGCTAACAGCCGCCATAGCCGCAGAAGCAAGCGCCATACCCAAAACCATAAGAAAAGCCTGTATCTGGGTGTTAATACCAATAGCCGCCTGCACGGCAGGGCTTATTTGCCCGGCCACCCATACATCTGTAAGGCCAATAAAAAGAGTACACAGCATCATAAGGGTTTGTGGCCACACAAGCCCCCATATACTCCGGTACGGTATGGAGCGAAAAAAAACCTTTATTCTTTGCATGCTAAATATTCACCAGTGTCGCGCATATATCCTCAAATGTTTCTCTGCGGCGTATTAATTGCGCATTACCCGCCAGGTCGATAAGTACCTCTGCAGGACGTAACCGCTGGTTGTAATTGGAGGCCATAACATAGCCGTATGCGCCGGTATCTAAAAGGCCAAGAATATCCCCTTCCTCTATACGCGGCAACAGGCGTTTTTTCGCCAGTATGTCCCCAGATTCGCAAATATTCCCTACAATTGTCTGCTCCAGTGTTTCCGCATTGCCTGGCAAGTCCTTTGCATTTTCCCGGTAAATTTCTATATCGTGGAAAGAATCGTACAGCATGGGCCGTGCCAGAACTGTAAAGCCTACATCTGTTCCCACATACACAGCAGCGCCATTTTGTTTTGTTGCATGCACACTGCCTAAAAGCAGGCCACTTTCTGCCACCGCATACCGCCCGGGCTCAATAAAAAACCGCCCGCCATACTTATGCTCTTTTGCAAACTGGCTTATTTTGGCATGCAGTTTTTCTCCCAATTCTTCCATATCCAGCCGCTTTTCTTCCTCATACTTATGGTACGGTATGCCAAAGCCACCCCCAAAATCTATGATTTCCAGATTTTTCAGGCCACAAGCCAGTTCCAGCAAAAAGTCCATGGCGTCCAAATAGCCCTGGGTTTCCATAAAAAGAGAACCAATATGCTGGTTTATACCTATAAGGTGCAGGTCGTACTTGCGTAAAATAGCCCGTACTTCAGGCATCATAATGGGGTCTATCCCAAACTTGGTTTCTTTACCGCCTGTTATGACCTTGGCATGGTGCCCCGCACCTATACCAGGGTTAAACCGTATCATTACAGAAGAATGCGGGTTTACCTGCCCATACTGCGCAAGCTGCGAAAGAGAATCTACACTCATCAAAACTTTGTGATGAGCAACAAACGCCATTTCTTCCCGGCTTACATTGTTGCATACATACAGCATTTCGTGCGGCTTAAAGCCGGCACGCAAATTCATTTGCAACTCCACAGGGCTCATGGCATCTACCAGACACCCTTCCTCCCGGATAATACGCAACAGGGCAGGGTTTGCGTTTGCCTTGGCAGAATAATTTACCCGAAAACCCGGCAAATTGGATAAACCAGTCAAATCCCGTACACGTGTGCGCAAAAGCCGCTCATTATACACGTAAAGCGGCGAACCATACTTCTCCACCAAACTATGTGGCGTGCTGTTGCCAAAAAACTCCCACGACGTCGTGTACGCTTCCCGTACCATGCGGACTCCTTGGGAAGAGGGGAGAGATTTTTTGGGGGAGGGGGAAACCTTTTTTGTGAACAAAAAAGGTTTCCCCCCCCCCCCCAACCCCCCCCCCCCGAGCCAAAAAAAAATTTTTATTTTTTTTTAGTTTTATTTTTGTAAGGTTTGGTTTTGGACAAATGGTTAATTTGGTTGAAATTGGTAAAGT
>CAZJOG010000231.1:0-3463 GCA_964547565.1 uncultured Desulfovibrionaceae bacterium | reverse complement strand
CTGTACTTTCAGCACTGGATGCAGCAAAACGCTCTGTCAATGCTGGAATGGGCGGTATACCTTTTGTCGGATATGCCTGTGTTATGGGTTCAGATGCGTACGATGCGCTTATTGGCAATAAGTATGTGCGGGAAGCGTACGAGCGCTGGGCAGCTAACCAAGCAAACTTTGGCACTTCTGACCATGTAAAAACTGGCTTTAGCTACGCAGGTATTACCTTTTTTGATTGCTCTGATGTGGTAGGTGGGCGAACAATGGTTGAAGCCAATAAAGGTCACCTCTACCCCGTTGGTGCGGGTATTTTTAAAACCTATTTTGCCCCGGCAGACTGGGTGGAAACGGTGAATACCGAAGGTCTGCCTTTTTATTCTCGTATGGAAATGCAGGACGAAGGCCTTGGCGCAAAAGTTTTAGCGCAATCCAACCCATTGTGCCTGTGTACCTACCCGGAAGCTCTTGTAGAAATTTCAGTCAGCAAAGCATAGGGTTGGCATGGACGCTTTTTCTGATGCACTTTCCCGCGATATTGAGCTCACATTTTTGAACCCTGCTGAATTTGGAGAGGAAGTGGAGCTTGCTGGACAAACGCTTGTGGCAGTTGTTTCCCACACCCAAAGCGTTGCGTGGGAAGGGGCAGAACCGGGGCTTGCACGCAATATTATTGTAGTTTGTGTATCGGAAAAAGCGTTTCCACACGGCATAATTTTTGGTGCTACTGTTAGCTTTAATGGCCAAAATATGGTGGTGGAAAGCGTGAATGCAAACATGGGTCTTGTGGAATTACAGCTTTCCCATGAATGCAGACCTAACTTTGGTGGGCTACTTTAATGGACGATTTCAAAATTGAACTAGGAAAGTCCGCAGAAGAAGCGTACGAACTTGGCAGAAAAATGCGTATCTTACCACAAGATACCAGAGGCGCAATATCCAGAGCCATAAACCGCACCCTTGAAATGATAAAAACTGAAGGTGTGCGCATTGCCCGTGACCGTTACACCGCAAAAAACGCTGACATTTCCAAACATACTCGGATTTTGAAATCTAACAAAGAAACCTTGCAAGGCCATGTATTTTTTTCTGGCAAAAAAGGTGTTCCTCTTGGAGATTTTAAGGCCACCCCCAAAATAAACCCAAACTGGAAAGGGGTAAAACCCAAGGACAGAAAACCCAAGCTTGGTGTTTCTGTACAAATAAAATCTACGCAAGCAGGGGGTACGTTTAAAACACGCCGGGCACCCAATGGTGAAAAACTTTTTTGGGCATGGAAAAGTGGCTATTTGCGCCTCGTTTACAGAGAAAAAGGCACTCGTAGCCCAGCCCTAAGAGAAAGAGGCAGAAGCAAAACCGCGGATGAGGACAAAATCAACCAAGAAGAAACAACAACTATAAACCTTTATGGGCCTTCGCCCATCCAGGCGCTTATGTCTAAAGAAAGCACAGTGCGGCTGCAAAAAAAGGCAAATGAAGCTTTGGAAAAACGCATACAGCATGAAATGCAGCGGGAAATAGACAAGCTCATTAGGAGTGCAAAGGCATGAAAAACATTATAGAAGTTGCCGCTATTTTGGCTAATGCCCTGAGACAAGATGCAGCCTTGGAAGAAAAAATTCGCGAAGCGTACGGCAAACCTTTGACTGTAGAAATTGGCTTTGACCAAAAACGGCAGGATTGGGCGCAAATTTCGCCCTTTGCAGTCTTTGTGCCTGCTGAAACAAGCCTTAGACAGAAGTGTTACGATGGCCATACCATTGGCCTGCTTATCGGCATTGTGGATGAAAATAAAAGAGAAATCCTTGGTGTGCCTGTTTTTGCAGGTTTGGCCTTTCTTACAGAAGAGCTTTTACCAACTGCCATGCAGGCAATCGGCAATGCCCTGTATGATTCAAGCGTAAGCATAACCCTCGTGGAATATAACCAGGAAAATGCGCCCTTGTTTTCCTGCTCACTTACCATAACTGTTTTAAACCCAGTCGCTATTGGAGACAGGAGAATATAATATGCTGAAATATAACCAGGTATCTGGCGGAAATTGCCGTCTTGTGCTTTTGCGTGAAGCAAGCGCAGGTATTGTGGATGAAAGTGATACAGGTGTTGTGGTAAGCTTTTTTTCAGAAACACTTTCCAGCTCAACGCCTAAAAGTCCCTCAGCAGTTATTTCCTCAAAGAGAGGCACAGGCAAACCAGTACCAGGGCAGCCAAATGTTTCTGGTGGTCTTACCATTGCCCCTTATGCGCCCCTTATGGGTCATTTTTTGCGTGCGCTTTGTAGTGCGCCCACTACAGAAAATATACATAGCCTTAGCCTTGCTGAAGAAGCAGTACACAATGAGGGCAAAGGCTATGTGGGTTTACCCTGCGTAAGCAGTCCTTATGTGCAAGATGCAGTGATAACCATAACAGGCACTGCTTATTACAATGGTGTTTACCGTGTGGAGTACGGCTCCACTCCAGAAAAAATAATCATCAAAAAAAAATATACGCCAGAAACCTTGCCTTCTACAGCTACTGCTCACCGAGGTAGAGGAGCTTTTTTATCTGGCTCTGCAAAAAGCATGGGTGCAGGCAAAGTGGGGCTACCTGTTGCAGGCATTGGGGTTACACTGAATGTCGGTGAAAGCATGACCATAAGTGGTAGCACTGCCTATGATGGAGTACATGTTTTACAGGCAGGTACAACAAATACCATGCTTGTTATCACAGAAACATATGTGGAAGAAGTTTTTGACGGCACTGCCTTTGCCATACCCAAGTTTTACAAGCATAGCTTTGCCCTACCCAAAAAGCAGCCTTCCGTAACTATTGAAAAACGCATTGATTACGACACGGGGGCATCGGATCAGCCTTTTTCTGTATTTGGTTTTTCTAAAGTAAACGGACTTTCTTTCAGTTTTGGCGGAGAAAATGAGTTACAAATGGCCTTTGATTTTTCTGTTGGTTCAGAAGTGCGCAGCCCCACTACGCTTGCCCCTACCCCAGAGGAACTTCCGCCAGTGCCCTTTTATGACAAAGAAGTGGCACTGTGGGTGGGAGAAACCCGTATGGGAGATGTGGAAAAAGGCAGTTTGTCCCTCACTTACGGCATTGAAAGCAAAACATGTGTGGGTGATATGGGCCGCCGAACCTTGCAGTCAGAAGGTGACCCCAACAGTGAATGCAGCATGACAGTGTTTTTACAACATGATGAATATGTGCGTATGGCAGAAGCCGCAAGTTCTTTCACTTTTCAGCTTTGTATGTGTGGCGCGGGAGGAGAAGAATTTTGGTTTACGCTGCCAGATGCAGAAATGGAAGCAACCACTCCCACAATTTCCGGTAAAAGCGGCATGACTATTGAAACAAAGGTCATTGGTTTTTCTGGACTTGGGGATAACTTTAATAAATTTACACTTATTAACCGCGTTCCAAGCTACGCATAGGAAATAGTATGAAAACAGTAAAGCTTTCCACTGGTTTTGATGTGATG
>CAZJOG010000230.1:0-3475 GCA_964547565.1 uncultured Desulfovibrionaceae bacterium | reverse complement strand
TCCCCCAGCAGGGAAACAACAGCAGCAGGTGTACGCAAAACAGCCGCAAGACCTAACACACCTACAATACACATGCCAATACCAATGGGTATACGTAAAAGTAGCAGACCAAAAAGAACAAGAAAACCAATACTGCCAATAAGCAAATTGGAAATTTTTACGCCAGAAGCTTTGTACAGAAACGGCAAATAATAAAGAAAGGCGATCAGCGCGATAATAAGAATAAGGGAAATAAAGCGCCTGTTTGCAATGTGGGTAAGAACAGAGCGCACAGAATGGAAACAAAGGGCCACAAAAACAAGAAAAAGACCAAAACAGGAAAACAGAATAAACCAAGATTCCGGCAGGCGCAAAAGCTGGGTAGATTCCGGCCAGTCAATACCTGTTATAAAGGTCTGGTACACTAAAACCCCAATCCCTATGGCGCAAAAGGGGTTTAAAAATGTGTCGATAAGTTGCTTACTGCGTGGCTTCATCATACTGTAAAACAAGTCCACCTGTATATGGCTTTGCTGCATGGAAACATAACCCACTGCACAATAACCCATAATAACAAGAGAAAGTGTTTCTATTTCCAAAATACCGTAAACAGAACCACCAAAAAAAAGACGGCCGGCAATATCCACCACAATGGGGATAATAATAAGGGCAATAATAGCCGCCGTGACATACATAAGCTTATGGGTGAATATACCAAAAAATCTTTCACCCGGTAAAGATTCCGGCACAGTGAAAAGAGGGGACTTTGGGCGATCAGGTTGGGTCATCATACCAGCTCCAGAATGTTGTGCGCCATAAAAGGGCACAATAAAAGAGTACAGGGCAGACGCCGCGACAAAGCGACGCAAAACTACACCGTTTGTGTGCGGCTGCCCGGTACTTTTACCTGGCAGCCATCACGTTGGATAAAGAGAACTCGACGTAATAATTCTATCACCCGGTTGTTATTGGATAGACTCTGCAGTTGCGTAGGCTTTTTGTATCCACAAATCGATGTCCTGCATTTTGCCGGCTTCAAAAATCTTTTTCCATTCCGGAAGTAACGCATCCATACTCATTTGTTTGAACAGGTCCATTTCTTCAGGTGTGGGGAAATACCCCACAACACCTGCGTCTTGCATCATTTTAATATCCTGCTCTGCCACTTCTTTATACAGTTCTGCAATAAGCAAACCCTGGTCGCGGGTAATGGTATCGCGTATCAGCTGGGCAAGATCCGGGGGCAGATCAGCCATAAAATCTTTATTAGCCACTGTAAAAAGCGCGTTAAACGTGCTGGGCAGTATGGTAACAGACTTGCCCACTTCGTGCAGTTTAAACGGGGTAAGGGCGTTTATCTGGGTATAAAACACATCGCCCATGCCACGCTGAAGCCCCACATACGCATCTGTCATAGCCACAGTAACAGGGTTACCACCCCAACTTCTAATTTCGTCACCCAGCATACCGCCGTTAAAAAGCACCCGCTTGTTTTTCAGGTCTGCGGGGGTTTTGATGGGGTCTTTGCTTACAGACAGCAGCACGTTTCTGTCTACACACCACTGGGTAAGCAGTTCCATATTCTCAAACTCCGCGCGCATTTCCGGGGAAGTATCCCACATGGCATTGGTAAACTTGGTGGCATGCACCGCGTCTTTTGCCAAAAAGGGAAGAGCCGTTACCAGCGCATGCGGGAAGGAGTTCATGTCAAAACTCAGCGGGATAGTAGCAATATCTACCACACCACCCTGGACACCTTTCACAGCCTTATCATACCGTGTCACACTTGCGTTGGTGAAAATATTCATCACCAAACGGCCATTACTTTTTTCAAACAACTCATCCTTCCATTTCAGGAAAACAGCATGGGCAGCATGGCTTTCCGGCAGCATAGACTGGAAGGAAAATTCATACACCTCTTCTGCCTGGCTTTGTGCCGGCAAAACAAAAAACATACAGCAAACACAAAGCAGGATAGCAAAAAAAACCTTGCCGGGACTGGCATTTTTTATCAGGGAATCCATGTGTCTCTCCTTTGCTGATTGTGAAAAAAAGTATTCATTCCTTCGCAAAAGCGAGCAAAAAGTATGCCAGAAAATAATACGCTTCTATCCTACTGAATTTCTAATAAAAAAATAAAAATTCCTGCGCGGGAAAAAGCAAAGGCCAACGCAGGAATTTTTAAACGGAAAGTTTTAAGGGTTTTTAAAAAAATAAAGGGAACAAAATACGCTTAAAGGAACATTTTTTTGTTATTCCTTTTTTCCTTTTAAGCCATATCGTTTAAGGCGCATACGCAGGGCTTCCGGGCTCATACCCAAAAGACGGGCCGCGCCATCTTCCCCATAGACTTTGCCATGGCAAAAAGCCAACACTTCTTCCAGGTATTCCTGCATTTTATCCTGCAAAGGCACAAAGGTGGTTTTTTCCTCACACTTAACAGGCTTAACGGGCAGGGGCATAGTGGGTTTTGGCATAATTTCTTCCTGCGCAGGGTATACTTCTGGTACGGCCTGTACAGCCATGGAAGGAAATGGCATAAAACTTCCCCCCTCAACTTCCGGGAAGGTGATATGCTCTTTTTTGGTGTTGGCGCGTAAAAGCGCGCGGTCCAGAACCTGGATAAGCTGGCGGACATTGCCCGGCCAGGTGTAAGAAAAAAGTTTTTCCAGCTCCCCTTCCCCTATTTCCGGCACTCGCTCCAGGGCTAATTCCTGGCAGCGCAAAGGCAGTAAAGACTGCACAAGATTACCCAAATCTTCTTTGCGCCTGCGCAATGGGGGAATATACACAGGATACGCGCTAAGCCTGTACCATAAATCTTCCCTAAACTTCCCTTCTGCCACCATACGCGGTAAATCGCGGTTTGTGGCAGCTACCACCCTAAAATCCACCTCCATGCGGCGCGAAGCCCCAAGGCGTTGCACTTCCCGTGTTTCCAGCACCCGCAAAAGTCTGCTTTGGGCCAAAGCGGACAGTTCCCCTATTTCATCCAAAAAAATAGTGCCCCCCGCTGCTTCTTCAAAACACCCTCTCTGGCTGTATACCGCGCCGGTAAATGCCCCTTTTTCATGCCCAAAAAGTAAACTTTCCAAAAGACTTTCCGGTAAAGCACCACAATTTATTTTAACAAGCGGGCCTTTGTTCCTGAGGGAAGCCTCATGCACAGCTTCTGCCAGCACTTCTTTACCTGTACCAGTTTCCCCCACAAGTAAGACAGCCAGTGTTGTAGGCGCCACCTCCTGCACCTGACGCCATACACCTTTAAGCCCCTGGTACGCATACACTTTTTTACTGGCGTCTCGGGTTTTTTCCTGCGGATCAGGAAAAATAATGCCTTTATGGTACACTGGAAAAAACACATTCACCAATTTTTCCAGAGAATCCTGGAAAACACGCACAATCTCCACATGTTCCAGAGTAAACAAATCCGGTTTTTCGCTTAAAATATTCAGCATATAATACCGGTTTCCCTCTGCCCGCAAAATACAGGACA
>CAZJOG010000229.1:0-3483 GCA_964547565.1 uncultured Desulfovibrionaceae bacterium | reverse complement strand
GGAAAGCGAACGCTGGCGAAAAGAAAACGGGCAATATATTTGCAAAGCCGCGAATTTTCTCAAAAACAAGATGTGGCTGGATGCACCGACCAGAGCTTCCCCGGAAGACTTGAAGCCATTTGGCTATGGCCTTCCTGACTGGAAATAGCAAAAAACAGGTGATTCGGTGATTCCATGACAAGTTTTTACTTCGACAACATGCTGGAAAAGATTTTTGCCGTGTTTGGCAAATCTTCCCCTGGCGCAGGTGTAAAAAAACACCTGCTGGAAGTTTGCGAACACATTCCCGACAAAGCCGCAAAGTACATCAGCGACAAATTCGAGGAGCTGGATAGTTGCCCCACGAACATTGGCAAGTGCATACGGACGTTTTACGGCGAATGGCGTGCAGAAAATAACGTAAAAACCTACTGCGGCGCGTGTGAAAACGGCTGGGTTTGGGTGCAGGAAAAAGGCAAAGCCTTTCCGTTTTGCGTGCCATGCCAGTGCGTAAACCCAGAAACAAAGCTGGGAGAGTTTATGCGAGACAGCGGCAAATACAAAGTGATTTTTGCGGCAGATAAAGCGAGCCTGCTTGCCTACACCCGTAAGGTTTTAGACTGGCAACGCAAGCAAGCAGGGATAAAGCCAACAAACACCGTGGATCTTGGTTATCAGCAGGCACTTGCAGAATTTGAGGCCGCAAAAGCGCGGGAACTGGGGGCGGCATGAGGAAAATTGCTAGTGTAGACGCCAACCAGCGGGAGATAGTTTGTGCGTTACGCGCCTGTGGCTGTGATGTTCAGCCTCTTCACCAACTTGGCGGGGGTGTGCCAGATTTGCTTGTGGGATTGAGAGGGAAAAACTTTTTGTTGGAAGTAAAAGACGGGAACAAAGCGCCCTCCAAGCAACGCCTTACCCCAGACGAGTATGAGTGGCATAAAAGCTGGCGCGGGCATGTTGTGGTGGTAGCAAGTGTGGAAGAAGCAAGACGAGCTGTTGGGCTTTAGAAAGTCGGCGCGGTACGGGTAGATGTTTGGGAGAAATAAACAAGGAGAAAGCAATGAGAGTTATGATTTCGCAACCCATGCGGGGGCTTACCCAAGAAGAAATAACAAACAACAGAGCGGATGTTGTCTGCAAGCTGGAAAAATACGGGCATGAAGTGGTAAACACTATTTTCACCGAAACACCGCCAGAAAACAATAATCAGGCGCTGTGGTTTCTTGGAAAATCTCTTCAGGCAATGGCTGGTGTAGACGCCGTGTTATTTATGGACGGCTTTGGAGATGCCCGTGGTTGCAGAATTGAACACGATGCCTGTGTCCATTATGGCCTTCAGGTTTTATACCAAAGTCAATTGCTATGAAAAAAGACCTCACCCCAAAGCAAAAATGTTTTGTCAAAGAATACCTTGTTGACCTGAATGCCACACAAGCCGCCATTCGCGCAGAGTACAGCGCAAAAACGGCGTATCGGATTGGTGCAGAACTACTTCAGAAAACTTCAGTTGCAAAAGCTATCGCGGCGGAACAAGCAAAACGAGCAAAGCGCACGGAAATTGATCAGGATTATGTGCTTAATGGCCTCAAGACTGTTGCAGAGCGTTGCCTGGAAGCAGTTCCGGTTCTGGATGCCTACGGCAAAGAAACTGGCCAGTGGAGGTTTAACGCACAAGGGGCAAACAAAGCCTTTGAACTTTTAGGTAAACACCTTGGCATGTTCACAGATGTAAACCTCAATATAAACGAACCGCCTAAGCTGGAACTTATTATCCAGCAAGCAGGGGACAAATAGTGCGGCTTGTTTTGCACCCACGTCAGGGGGAAGCGTATCAAAGCCAAGCCACGGAAATTCTCTATGGCGGTGCAGCAGGTGGAGGCAAAAGTCACCTTTTGCGAGTTGCCGCTATTGCATTTTCTTTGGATATTGCTGGTTTGCAAACATATCTATTTCGGCGTGAAAGCCCTGACCTCATGCAAAACCACATGGTGGGCCCTACAGGTTTTCCTGCTTTGCTTGCTGAATATGTGAACAGGCGTCTTGCAAAGGTCAACCTTTCCCGTATGGAAATATCGTTTTACAACGGCAGTATGATACATTTATGCCACTGCCAGTATGAAAAAGACATGTATGGCTACCAAGGGGCAGAAATTCACCTGCTCCTTATGGACGAGCTGACGCACTTTACGGAAAGCATTTATTCTTACCTTCGTGGGCGTTGTCGATTAGGGGCATTGCAGTTGCCAGCAAAATATGTGGGGAAATTCCCCCGCATTATCGCAGGTTCTAACCCAGGCGGTGTGGGGCATACATGGGTAAAGGCGGCTTTTATTGACGGTGCAGTGCCTATGGGTGTTCGCGCAATGCCACCGGAAGAAGGCGGCATGAAACGCCAATACATACCCGCAAAGCTGGCGGATAACCCTACCATGACCCTCAATGACCCGGATTATGAGGCGCGGCTCTCTGGCCTTGGTTCGCCTGAACTTGTCCGAGCCATGCGGGAAGGCGACTGGGATATTGTGGCGGGTGGTATGCTTGATGACGTGTGGAAAAGAGAAATACACGTGCTTGAACCTTTCCCCATTCCCAAAGACTGGCGGGTAGATAGAAGCTTTGACTGGGGCAGTTCTAAGCCATTTTCTGTTCTCTGGTGGGCAGAAAGTGATGGAAGCCCTGCCATTATCGCGGGTAAAGAGCGGCATTTTCCGCGTGGTACGTTGTTTGCTGTCGCAGAATGGTATGGCAGTAATGGGAAACCAGACCAAGGGTTGCGTCTTATCGCCTCAGAAATTGCAGCGGGGATAAAAGAACGGGAAGCAAAGCTTGTGGCAAAGGGTGGTATTCTGGCAGGTTTGAAGATAGCCCCCGGTTCTGCGGATAATGCCATATTCACTGAAGAAGGGGCAGAAGGCAAAAGCGTAGGCGGTGAAATGCGTAAGGCTGGGGTGCTATGGGCAAGCTCTGACAAAAAGTCTGGGTCACGAGTGGCAGGTTGGCAAATGATAAGGCAACGTCTTAAGGCAAGCGGTAAACAGCCAATGGAAGAACCGGGGCTGTTCATTTTTTCTACCTGCCTGCATTGGATACGGACTGTGCCTGTTTTACCCAGAGATACCAATAAGCCGGATGATGTAGATACACACGCTGAAGACCATGCTGGTGATGCCACACGGTATCGAGTGCTGGCAAAAAGTTTAACCAGTGGAAGGGATATGGCATGAGAAAAGCTTTGTGTCTTTTTTGCGCCATGGATGGCGCAAGCCTTGCAAAGCGAGCGAAGCGAAAACGACGTTTTTCGCAAGCGAGAGGCGTGCGCCTCACAGGACGTGAGGCCGCGCCGTCATACGGAAGAAGGGATATGGGATGAAACGAATACGAGGCTTTGACGATAGACTTTTCTTCCGTGACAAATCGGGCGGGGAATTCCGGAGGCTTGTGGGCGGTCTTGCATGGCCTTATGCAGATTTACCTGGCTGGCTGGTTATCCTGGGAGAGGAG
>CAZJOG010000228.1:0-3553 GCA_964547565.1 uncultured Desulfovibrionaceae bacterium | reverse complement strand
GGAACTTGTATCATTTTACCATTAAGAGAATTTTGTGTTTATTAACGAAAATGTTCTAACACCAAACAATATTGAAGGTTTTTATGGATACACCTCTTGTGGACTTACATACCCATTCTACAGCTTCCGATGGCTCCCTTTCCCCGCGGGAACTTGTGGAACTAGCCGTTAAAAAAGGTTTATACGCTCTTGCTCTGACAGATCACGACACACTGTCCGGGTTGGAAGAAGCGGAAGAAGCGGCCAAAGGAACACCCATACAATGTATCCGTGGTGTTGAAGTCAGCGCAAAAGCAGAAGGCGGAGAAGTGCATTTGCTTGGTTTATGGTTACCCCCAAAAACTGTTACCGGCAAAAAAAAAGAAGCATACACGCATTTGGAATCACTACTGGAACATATACGCCAACTTCGGGAAGAACGGAACCTGCTTATTTTGCAAAATCTCAATACACTTGGGGTGGAACTTACCCTGCAAGAGGTGCAACATCACGCACAGGGAGAAGTTTTGGCACGGCCACATTTTGCCAGAGCGCTTGTAGAAAAAAAATACGCATCGTCTGTAGAGGATGCCTTCAGGCATTATCTTGGTGACCAGGGCGCGGCTTTTGTGAAGCGGGAAACACTTTCCGCAGAACAGGCCATTGGTATGTTGCGTGATACCGGCGCCCTTGTTTCTTTGGCCCATCCGGGTCTTTTACCCTACTCCCTTGATGTGCTGGAAACAAAACTCCCTGTGTTTAAAGAAGCGGGGCTTCAGGCACTTGAGGGTTATTATTCCACCCATTCCCATGCGGATGAAGCACACCTTGTGCGCCTTGCGGAGAAATTTCAACTGGGTCTTACAGGCGGCACGGATTTTCATGGAACAGCCAAGCCAGATATACAGCTTGGTACAGGCAAAGGGAGTGTTCGCTTTACCCGCGCGCTTTTTGAAATATTGCAATCCTATTGCCATGCGCAAGGTATACACGCCTAAGTTTTTTGCCTGGTGCTCAGCCAAGCCATCTTTTTTCTGAAAATTTTCCTTATTTTTTGCCTACCTATGGTCTTTTTCTCTGCATGCAAAAATTTTTGGATTATGCTTTAAAAATGAGAGTATTACTCTTATTCAAAAAATATTCTTGTACCATATAGACACAATCTTTTTTTTATTGTACAGTGCAGGCAGTTTTCCAGTTGTTTCCATTTTAAACGCAGGAGCAAAAAATGATGAAAAATGCCATTGTTATTATGTTTGACAGCCTCCAACACAATTATCTTGGCTGTTATGGCAATCCCTGGATCAAAACCCCCAATATGGATCGTCTTGCCCGTGAAGGTGTTTTATTTGAAAACAGCTACACAGAAGGCGTACCCACTGTCCCCTGCCGCAGAGCCATGCACACAGGCCGCTTTACGCTGCAAAAGGCCGGCTGGGTGGGCCTGACGATGGAAGACACCATGATTTCCGACCTCTGCTGGGGGCGCCCCATTGACACAGCCATAATTTTTGACTGCCCCATGTATCGCCTGCCTAAGTTTGGTTATACCCGCGGCTTTGACAAAGTATGGTTTACCCACGGCCACGAAGCGGATGATTATTTTTACGAGCATGACCCCCTTATCCATCTTAAACCTGAAGATTATATTGAAGAAAGCTCGTTTAACGAATACTGCAACCGCGTAGGGAAAAGCGTTGCGGACGCTACCTTGGGTGAAGTGCGTAACTACCTGCGCCAGCGTCAATACGGCGGGGATAAAGAAGAAAACCGTTATGTTGCCCGCACTATCAAAAAAGCCGTGGAATACCTGGAGCAAACAGACCGCAATAAACAGTTTTTCCTGTGGATAGACAGCTTTGACCCACACGAGCCCTGGGACCCGCCGTCTGTGTACAGCAATGAACCCTGCCCGTATGACCCCAACTACAAAGGCAAAGACGAATTTTTGCCTTTCCCGGAAGTTATCGGGAATATTTACACAGAAGCCCAGCTTAACCACATCCGCATGTTGTATGCAGAACTTGTGACTTTGTGCGACAAATACCTTGGTGTCCTTCTGGATGCCATTCGCCGTCTGGGTATGGAAGAAAACACCCTGTTTATGATGGTTTCTGACCACGGTGAACCTCTTGGTAATGGCGAACACGGCCACGGCCTTATGCGCAAAGTGCGCCCCTGGCCCTATGAAGAATTGGTGCATACCCCCCTCTTACTGCGCGCGCCCGGCATCAAAGCAGGCCAACGTATTAAAGCATTTGTGCAATCCTGCGACGTAGCCCCCACAGTGTGTGACTGGCTGGGCATTGGTGTTCACCCTGATATGCAGGGTAAATCCCTTTTGCCCCTTGTCCGTGGTGAAGTTTCCAAAGTGCGCGATTTTGCAATTGCTGGCTACTACCCGTATTCCTGGGCTATTTATACAGATGACTGGTCATATATCCACTGGAACAAACCGGATGAAGACCAAAGCATCATGGCCATGGAATTTTATGGTGGCAATATAGACAGCTCCCACCTTTCCGCAACAGGCGGGAAAGGGCTTTTTGCTGAACACTTTGAAGGTATGGCAGAACATGCAGAAGCCCAGGGCATTGATGTACAGGCACGCCATAAACAAAATGCCACTATTGACGGCGCAGACCAATGGACCTGCACACCTTCCAGCACCGCAGACGTACCGGAAAAGGACGAGCTTTACAACCGTAAGACAGATCCCTTCCAGCTGAAAAACGTTATTGGCGAACATCCTGATGTTGCCAGAAAACTGTTTGAAAACCTGTTTAACTTTATGGAAGAACTCAGAGCTTCCTAATCCTTTTCTCATTATACCAAGGCCCAGGCTTTCTTTAAAGAAAGCCTGGGCTTTTCTGTACACAAAAAACATCTTTCATATACGAGTATTTGCGTGGATTAACAGAAAAACTCTAAAAAAAGCCCGTGTAAAACACGGGCTTATGGATTTTTTACCTGATTATATCAGGCAAAAATTAGAAGGTGTATTTAAAGTTCACAGCCACGTTCCAACCATTGCTAAACTTCTGGTTATTACGCAGGCGGCTGTTGAAGCTTTCAAATACATAACCAAGCTCAAGCTGGGCAGCCAGGTTTTTGTAGATGTTGTAGGTGGAGGTGAAGTCCACTTCTACAGCGCTGTCAGCAGTGGTCATGTACTGGTTGGGAGCGAAGTAGGAGGCGCCTGCAGCCCGCAGGGGGGAATACTTCAGCATACGCTGGGCATTGGTGCCACGGAAGTAGGTAACGGCCAGGCTGTGGTAGAGTTTATCCACGAAGGAAAGGTCATCCCAACGCAAAGAAACACCCCAGGTGCCTTCATGGGACCAGTGGGAGGTGTAGTCGCCCAGGCTGTATTCGCCGCCAAAGAAGCTGGTGGTGGCGTTAAACCAGGGAGAAATGGTCATGGCGCGTTCAGAGCCATTGTTCACATTTTTGTCATCACCGCTGGAGTACCATGCTTTAAGAGCGGGGGTACCATACTGGGTCTTGTACGCGGCTGTACCAGCAACATACCAGCCGGCACGGCGGTTGTACTTGTTTTTGTCGCCCATGGAAG
>CAZJOG010000227.1:0-3657 GCA_964547565.1 uncultured Desulfovibrionaceae bacterium | reverse complement strand
CTGCCGGCTAACCTTTTGCAGGGGTACTGCAACCCTGCATAAATATGCTGGTTTGCCTCCACTGCTTCATGCAAAGAAGCCAAGCCTTCCAAACGCTTTTGTTGTGTGTGGTTTTGCCTGTTGCTTTTCCTCTTTACTTCTCTTTTGCTAAGTAATCAGAGCATTTTCCATGCATATAACACAGGAAAATGCTCTTTTTTTTTCAAAAACATGCCGATTCTTACCCCATGTTTCCATGTATCAAACGCCTTTCTCTCTCTCTTTAGCATTATTTTATTTTGCACACACCTCAAAATTTATACTTTACTCATATAATACGTTTTATACAGAATATCTTATTCTACAATATGTTACTTGCATTAATACGTATATACTCACAAAAAGATTAATAGCCTGTTTATAAAATAATATTGAAATTCTAACTGGTTATATTTTCTTTTTTCTTGTTCTTGCAAGTTTTACGTTGTGTGATAATGGGAATACATTCTTTCTTTATAAAAAGAAATTTTATATACCCAATGATCATCCAGACTAACCTTAGATAGGAATACTTTTATGACTATCAAATTTAAGCTTACTATTGGTTTTGCGATTATTATTGTGTCCATTTTTCTTTCTTCTGTATTTGGCTGGTATGCTATGCGACAGATGGCAAGTCAGACAAATCAGATAGTCTATCTGGATGAAGCCAGCAAGAATGCCCTTTTGGGAAATAACGCTATATGGCGCTACAGTACCACATCTAATCCTGAAGATGCAAAACAGGCAGGTATTGCTCTTGCGGCTGTTATTCAAAACTTTAAAGAGGCAGAACCTTATATTGTTTTGCCGGAACAAAAACAAAGATTACAAGCCGTGTTGCAAGAGATGGCACAGGGCAAACAGGCCTTTGACCTTGTGGAAGAAAATACCCGTATCGTACAAACCCAGGTACAAACCATAGCAGAAAGCCAGAAAGCCGCTTTTTCCTCCCTTGCAGAGGCCATTAGCCGCACGGAAAATATGTTGCGTGCAGCCTGGGACTCCCGCCGCTTTGAAGGCAGTATCCAACTGCAAAACGCCAATGGGTATCTTTTACGCTCTAATATGTATATTAAAACATTCCATGAAAACCCCACGGCAGAAAATGCGGAAGCTGTACAAAAACTGCTGCGTGATGCTCTGGCAAGCATGGATAAGGCGTTGGAAAATCTTGCCATCTCGGAAACTGTAGAAAATATACGCGTGGCACGTACCAATATTGACAATTTCAGCGCAGCCTTTACCCAATATGCGCTTGCCAAGCAAAACCTGGACAAAGCCCAAACTGCCGTGGAAGAACGGGTAGGAAGCCTTGTGTCTTCCATTAATGCTATGGTTAACCATGCTGTTACACGCCTTACAGTATTGAAAGACAGTGGAGAACTGAATACCTTTATTATGGGTATGCTTGCCATCATCGCCAGTGTGCTTATCGCTATTGCTACAGTGCTCAGTATCAGCCGTCCCATGAAGCAGGCCCAGAACTTTGCGGACAAGGTTGCATCAGGCGACTTTAACGCCCGCTGGCAATCCACCCACACGGATGAGTTTGGCACCTTGGCCCACACTATTAACAGGGCATTTGACAAAGTTGCAGAAAAAAATGTCTGGTTTGAAAGTGTGCTCAATTCTTTACCATTTTTACTGGCTACAATGGATAATGAACGCAAGTTTACATTTGCTAATACCAATGTGCTCAATATGCTGGGCAAAAAACTTGACCAGATTAAAGGCCAGCCTTGCCATACTTGGGGCGCTTCCATTTGTCAAACAGAAAACTGCGCTATTGAATGCTGCCACAAGGGCATTGATTCTGTAAACTTTGTCCAGCCAGGCCTTGGGGACTTCCGGGCCATGGCTGTTCAGCTCAAAGACACCCACGGTAGCGCCATAGGCTATGTGGACATGGTGTTTGATATTAATGAAGAAGTACGCCTTCAAAAAGAAGCGGAAGAAGCCGGCAAACACGCCCGTATGGAAGTGGTGAATGCACTGGAAGGTATTGTGGAGCGTTTCTCCACCGCAGCGGAAGAACTTTCTGCCCAGATTGAACAGTCTGACCGCGGGGCCATGGAAACAGCCCAGCGTATGGGCGAAACAGCAACCGCTATGGAAGAAATGAACAGCACGGTCATGGAAGTGGCCCACAATGCTGGCGATGCTTCATCTGCGGCCCATAATATGTACAGCAAAGCCCAGGAAGGGGCCTCCATTGTTAATGAAGTTGTCCAAGGTATGGGTACCTTGCATAAAACAGCCTCCGACATGCGCGGCGATATGGAAGCTCTGGACGCGCGCGCAGAAGGCATTGGGCTTGTTATGACAACTATTGCCGATATCGCTGATCAGACAAACCTGCTGGCTCTGAATGCCGCCATAGAAGCCGCTCGCGCCGGTGAAGCCGGACGGGGCTTTGCCGTTGTGGCAGATGAAGTACGCAAACTGGCGGAAAAAACCCAGCACGCAACAGCAGAAGTAGGCAAAGCCATTGGGGAAATCCAAAAAGCTGCCCGTCAAAGCCGCGATAATGTGGAAAATGCCGTCAATGCCATAGCGTATAATAATACGCTTTCTGTGCAGTCTGGTCAGTCTTTGGAGGAAATTCTGCATGTTGCGGAAGCCGCGGCAGATAAAGTACGCGCTATTGCTACAGCGGCAGAGCAGCAATCCGCCACATCTGAAGAAATAAACCATACGATAGAAGGTGTTACTACTATCGCCAATGAACTTTCCACAGCCATGAGCGAAGCAAACTCCGCTGTGACAGATCTGGCCAGCCAGGCTGCCAACCTGCGTAATATTATCAATAAAATGCGGGATGCTTAAAACGCGCAGGCAAAAGCAAACAAGCATAGCCTGATTGCTTTTGCCTGCACTTTTTTGCGTTTGTGTCTTGTAAAACACCAGCTTTCTTGTGCGATCAATCATAAAAAAAGGGGTTCCCAGCTTGCGCTGAGAACCCTTGATTTTTATGGTGGGCCATCGGTGACTTGAACACCGAACCAACTGATTAAGAGTCCTGCGTTTTACGATTTTCCTTGTTTTCTTGAGTTAGTTGACATACTGAAATTATTGATATAAATTTTTTCATGTTAGATGAAATTGTATCAAATTTTCCTTCTGGTGGTAGCCCGGTGGTAGCCCGAAAATGGCTTTCAAACCGAGTGAATATTAAATCACAGCACGGAGCTGGAGTATGAAACTCACCAAAAAAACGATAGAAGAACTTGAGGCGACAGGTGCAAGATACACAGTTTTTGACGATGACCTTCCGGGCTTTGGGATACGCATAGGGACAAAGGGTGATAAGTCATTTTATTACACATACAGGGCAGGAAAAGGCCGTGGTGCAGTCAAGAAGTGGCTACGGTTAGGCACATTCCCTTCTATGAGTGTTGAACAAGCGCGTATTCTTGCCAAAAACGCAATGGCAGAAGTGGTGCAAGGTGGCGACCCTGCAGGACAGGTGAAGGAACGTAAGGTTGCCCCCATAGTGGAAGAAGCCCTTGCGGAATTTTTTGAACACCACGGCACAAAAATAAAACCCGCTACTCTCAAAACATATCAAGAGCAAGCAGCACGGCATATTCTCCCTATTATGGGTAAGAAAAAGGTAGAAGACATTGCACACAGGCA